>CAYRWC010000304.1:0-3693 GCA_964427795.1 uncultured Oscillospiraceae bacterium
GATGTTCTGGCCAGTCAGGGCAGCGTCCGCCTGATCTGCGTGCCGGGCGGTTCGACCACGACCCGCAAAGAAATCGACTCTCTCGCGGAATATGTCAAAACCTACCGGGCAAAAGGCCTGGCCTGGCTGACCGTCGAAGAAACGCCGCGCGGCTCGATCACGAAATTTGTAAACCCGGAGCTGATCGCGCAGATAACCCAACGGGCCGGAGCCAACAAGGGCGACCTCCTCCTGATCGTTGCCGATCGCAATACGGTAGTCAACGATGCGCTCGGACAGCTGCGCTGTGAAGTGGCCCGCCGTCTCGGCCTGATTAAGCCCGATGATTTCAAACTCCTGTGGGTGACGGAATTCCCCCTGCTGGAATATGATGAGGAAGCCGGCCGTTATAAAGCGATGCACCATCCGTTTACCAGTCCCATGGACGAGGACATTCCGCTGATGACCAGCGATCCGGGCAAAGTGCGGGCCAAGGCTTACGATATCGTGCTCAACGGCACCGAATTGGGCGGCGGCAGCATCCGGATTCATGACCAGGATTTACAGAAGCAGATGTTCAGTTTACTAGGCATGAGCCAGGATGAAGCCTGGAACCGTTTCGGATTTTTACTGGAAGCTTTCCAGTATGGCGTCCCGCCCCACGGCGGCATGGCATTCGGCCTCGACCGCGTCGTCATGCTGCTGACCGGCAGCGACAGCATCCGTGATGTCATCGCTTTCCCGAAAGTACAAACCTCGACCTGTTTAATGTCTGATGCTCCGAATGTTGTTGACCAAAAGCAATTAGATGAACTTGAGCTTGCGGTTTTGTCTTCTTCGGAAGGACGTGAGGGTAGTGAGAACGGATAATCGTACCGAATCGGCGATTAATAAAGACAAACCGGCCCAGCGCAACGACATGATTTTGGAACTGCTGGACTGGGTCAAGTATATTCTGATCGCTGTATTGATCGGATTGCTGCTGGTTGTTTTTGTCATCCAGCGCAATTCGGTCCTCGGCGACTCCATGCTGCCGAATCTCCATGAAAACGATCAGCTGCTGGTTGAGAAAGTCTCCAAATGGTTTCACGGCATCCAGTATAGCGATGTCATCACCATCAGCAGCAAAGATCTGCCGGCGCATGACGAAGGACCCAACATCATCAAACGCGTCATCGGTATGCCCGGCGACACCGTGGAAATCCGCGACGACGGCGTTTACCGGAACGGCAGCAAACTGGATGAAGCCTATCTGCCTGACGGAACCATCACCCAGGTGCGCAATTTAATGTATAGTAAAGTAACCTTGGGCGAAAACGAATATTATGTCATGGGCGACAACCGCGACGTCAGCCTGGACAGCCGCATATTCGGCCCCGTGCCGTTAGAGAGCGTGATCGGCAAGGTCTTGCTGCGGTTTTATCCCTGGAACCAGATCGGCCTGCCGTAATCCGTAAGCGGCCTTATCGCCGGCGGACCCGAATCGATTGCGCTACCGGAACCCGACGGCGCATCCCCCTGCCAACTGGAGGAGTCTTTAAAGTATGCCATCCGAAAGACAAAAGCACATCCGCAATTTTTGCATTGTCGCCCATATTGACCACGGTAAATCGACTTTGGCCGATCGCATGATCGAAAGGACCGGTTTACTGACGACCCGGGAGATGCAAAATCAGATCCTGGACAATATGGATATTGAGCGGGAACGCGGCATAACCATCAAAGCACAGGCCGTCCGCCTGTCTTATCTGGCCTCGGACGGCCAGGTCTACACGCTCAATCTGATCGACACGCCAGGCCATGTCGACTTCAACTACGAGGTCTCCCGGACATTGGCGGCCTGCGACGGCGCGATCCTGGTCGTCGACGCCGCCCAGGGCATCGAAGCCCAGACCTTGGCCAACGTCTATCTGGCCATCGACGCCAACCTGGAAATCCTGCCGGTCATCAATAAAATCGACTTGCCGTCTGCTCAGCCGGATGTGGTCAAACAGGAGATCGAGGACGTCATCGGACTCGATGCCAGTTACGCGCCGCTGATTTCCGCCAAAAACGACGTGAATATCCAGGATGTTCTGGAGAAAGTCGTCAAATACCTGCCCTGTCCGACCGGCGACGAACAAGCTCCCCTGCGCGCCTTGATATTTGACTCCAAATACGACTCTTATAAAGGCGTCATCGTCCATATCAACGTCCGCGAAGGCGCGGTCCGCATGGGCGACCGGATCCTGATGATGAACACCGGCAAGGACTTCATCGTTTCCGAGCTGGGTTATTTCAAAGCCGGCGATTTCCAGCCCTGCAATGAATTGCTCGCCGGCGATGTCGGTTATCTGGTGGCCAGCATTAAAAACGTCCGCGACACGGCGGTCGGCGACACGGTGACCTTAGCCGCCCAACCGGCGCAGCATCCGCTCCCGGGCTATAAGAAAGTCCACCAGATGGTCTATTGCGGCCTCTATCCCGTCGACGGCGCCAAATATCCCGACCTGCGCGACGCTCTGGAAAAACTGCAGCTCAACGACGCCGCTCTTTCCTTTGAGCCGGAAACGTCCGCCGCCCTTGGCTTCGGCTTCCGCTGCGGCTTTCTGGGCCTTCTGCATTACGAAATTATTCAGGAACGCCTGGAACGTGAGTTTCTCCTGGATCTGATCTCGACCGCACCTTCGGTGGTTTACCGGATTATGAAAAACGACGGTTCCGTCATGATCCTCGACAATCCGACCAATATGCCGGATGTCAGTGAAATCAACACAATGGAAGAACCGATTGTGAAAGCGACCATCATGACGCCGAAAGAATATGTCGGCAATATCATGGAGCTTTGCCAGGAACGGCGCGGCGCCTACCAAAACATGGATTATCTCGATGCCAATCGGGTGATCCTGCATTACGAAATGCCCCTGAACGAGATCATCTACGATTTTTTCGACGCCTTAAAATCCCGCACCCGCGGTTACGCGTCCCTGGATTATGAATTAAGCGATTACCGCGAGTCCGACCTCGTCAAACTGGATATCCTGCTCAACGGCGAAATCGTCGACGCTCTGTCCTTCATTGTCCATCGCGAAAAGGCTTATGCCCGCGCGCGCCGCATGGCGGAAAAGCTCAAGGACAATATTCCGCGCCAGCAATTCGAAATCCCGATCCAGGCCTGCATCGGCGGCAAAATCATTGCCCGCGAAACCGTCCGCGCATTCCGCAAGGATGTTCTGGCCAAATGTTACGGCGGCGATATTACCCGTAAGAAAAAGCTGCTGGAAAAGCAAAAAGAAGGTAAAAAACGCATGCGCCAGGTAGGCAGTGTGGAAGTGCCCCAGGAAGCATTCATGAGCGTTCTGCGGCTTGACGAGTGACGGACGGCAGGCAACAAGCCGTTCGCCAGCCCGCCAAACATGGCGTCTGAGAAGATGTCACCAGAAGACGCCGGGAGAAGACACCGATCATTGTATTTTTATTGCCAGCCCAAGCGGGCAATGATATAATCCCACATGTCGGCGATGAACGGACTGGATGCTTATGGTTATTATAAACTGATTCATGGGCGTTACAGGCAAACAATCAAAGCCGGCAGATCATATGCGGATGTGGTGGAATTGGCAGACACGCTGGATTTAGGTTCCAGTGCGAGAGCATGCAGGTTCGAGTCCTGTCATCCGCACCAAATCAAATACCATCTATTGATAAAAGGAATTTTGTCAGCAGGTGGTTTTT
>CAYRWC010000305.1:0-3620 GCA_964427795.1 uncultured Oscillospiraceae bacterium
GCGTCGGTCAGCCGAAAAGGCAAAGCCGCCGTGAAAAGTTCGATTTGCCGCATTTTCTCCGCGTCAAGGCGTAAAGGAATTCCGACGGACGCTTGTTTTCTGCGCCGGCGCAGCAAGTAAAGGCCGGTTTGCATCAGGAACAGTTCTTCGAAAACCAGCCTTTCACGGCATAGTTCGATTTCTTCCCGGCTGGCCGGATGGTGAATCCGGCTATAAGCATAGTCGACGGCACATAGATGCTGATCACGTCGGATCCAGGCAGGCAGCGGTTCCGGCAGACAGCCGATCAGCTGCGGCAGCACGTTTTGGATCAATTGTCGGATCACGCCCTGACTGAGGCCTTCGGTTAATGGATAAACCGGTTTCAAGCCGCCGGGTTCCGTTTCATCGAACGGTTCGAACGACGGATTCTGAACGGAAAATGACCGGCTGTCCCGCCGGATCCGGCCGTAAAAGCGGTACCAGCAGCCGACGGTCAGCCGATCAGCCAAATAAGGTTGGTTGAACCATACGGCGCTTATGGCTTCCAGATCGGCGCGCAAAACCGTACGCAGAATCGATAACCGGCCTTTGCGGGTTACGGCAGGTTTGCGGGCAACCCGGGCGGTAAAAGCCTGATCCTGCCCATCTTGGAGTTCGGCAAGCGATGTTTGGGACGACCAGTCTTCGAAATCACGCGGAAACCAGCAGAGCAAATCAAACCAGGTCTCAATACCCAGTTTTCGCAGCATGGCCGCGCGGCGGCCGGCTACGCCGGACAGATCGGTAACCGGACGTTTAAAAAGATCGGGCAGCGCCGGCGGGGTTGTGCCGCCGGCTGATATCGCGGCGGTATCCGCGGGCGTATTTTCATCCGGACGTATCATGACAGCAAAGGTTTGATGCTCCGGCCTAAAGCATGACGGCAGTGGGGCGCCAGTGAACATCGTCCGCAGAGCGGTTTTCTGGCCACGCAAATACTGCGGCCGTGTGCCACCATCAAATGGCCATAAGCAATCCAGTCGGCGCGGTCGACCTTTTTCATCAGATCCCGTTCGATTGCCGGCGGATCATCATGATCGGTCAGGCCAATCAACCGGGATATTCTGGCGCAATGGGTATCGACAACTATGGCCGGAATGCCGAAAGCATCGCCTAAGATCAAATTGGCGATTTTACGTCCGACACCAGGCAAAGCGACCAGTTCTGCCGGTTGATCCGGCATCGTTCCGCCGTATTTTTCCAGCAGCTGGCGGCTGGCGCCCAAAATAGCACGCGCTTTGGCCCGGAATAAACCACAGCTGCGAATCAGCGATTCCAGATCGGCAGGATCCGCGGCCGCCAACATCTCCAAAGTCGGATAACGCGCAAAGAGAGCCGGCGTTATCTGATTGACCCGAATGTCCGTACATTGCGCGGATAAAATAGCGGCTGCCATCAGCTGCCAGGGCTGCTGATAATCTAAAGTGCAGACAGCTTGCGGATACAAGCGGCGCAGTTCCTTGACGACCGTAGCGGCTAAAAAGGCGTGGTGTTCTTCCAATATGGCTTGCGCCGGTCGATTCATCGTTTATACTCCTGGAGACAGACTTGCAGATCATGTGTTTGATTGTCTGATTGACGGTATATCTTGATTTTCAGTAAAGCGCCGACCGGCTTGGTCAGCAGAAAGCCGCTCAAATCCGTCGTGGATGTGATCGCTTCGTCATTGATCTGGACGATTACATCACCTTTGCGCAAATTGGCCGCATATGCGGGGCTGTCATTGACGACGGTGCTGATGTACAGGCCGTCGGGAAAATGATATAGCTCTTTCAATTCCATAAAGCTGGTTTCTGTCAGGACCGTCACCCCCAGCCAGGAACGGCCGGAAACATAACCCTGATCCGACAAGCTTTGGGCTACGGCCAGCAAGGTATCGATCGGCAGGGCGTAATTGACGGTATCATAGGATTCCCGAGCCAAACCGCAGTTGGACAAGCCGATGACTTTGCCCTGGAGGTCCAGGAGCGGGCCGCCGGAACAGGACTGGCCGATTTCGGCGTTGGTTTGGATCATTTGCACGGTCGTGCCGTCCTCCAGAACGACCGGGCGGTTCAATCCGCTGATCAGGCCGCTGGCCAGTCCTCCGGCCTGATCCAGATCATCCGGATAGCCGACGGCCAAAACCATCTGCCCGACTTTCAGCATCGGCGCTTTTGCCATTTCGGCAGCTTTCAGGGCTGCCGCGCCCGGCGTTATCTCCAGGACAGCCAAGCCGGTTACCGAATCTTTACCGGTCAACTGAGCCAAAAAGGGCTGCGGCTGATCCTTGACATATACCTGGATGGTCGCCTGATCGTTCAGCTTGCCCTGTTTATCAAAAGCAATCGCCAAAATGCTGGCATTCGTCACAATCGTGCCTTTATCGCTGATGATCAGACCGGATCCTTCGTTGGTCCTGGTTGTTGAAGATCCGCTGCCGGTTACAGTCACCCGGATTCCGACGACAGAAGGCGCTATGTTCTCATATATACGTTCGACCAAGTCGCGGGTTTGCCATAAATAGAGGCTCTCCATCGCGTCTTGTTCCGGATAGCCGGTTGCCGGCGTCGGCAAAGGCGAAGGCGTCGGTGTCGGCGAAGGCGAAGGCGAAGGCGTCGGTGTAGCGGTCGGTTTGACCGTCGGCGTTGCCGCCAGTGCCGACGACGTTCCTTCCGATAAATTCGGCGTGCTCTTTCCGGTCGTCTGCAGGGCGGCAGACTGCGGTAAAAGGCGCAGCCAGGCATATCCGAACAAGCCCCGGAGCAGAAATGCCGTCGTCAAAACAGAAGCTGCGGCTGCAGATATAAGACACAGCAAAATCAGTCCCGTTATCCATTTGGTTTTGGTTCTCACCCGTTTACCTCCAATCAATCCGGCGCTGCAGGATGACAAAGCGTTGATTGTCTTTGCGATATAAGCATAAACGGTAAAGGCTTAATCATTCTACCGAAAAATAGTGAATGCTTTATGAACAAATCTTGCATTTTGACGGTATTCACTAGTGATGCGGCCGGTCAGGGAACCGCCAGCGTAAAGGTAAACCGGGCGCCTCCCAGGTCGCTGCGGCTGACGCTGATGCGCTGGCCGTGCGCGGCAAGAATGGTCCGGCATATGTAAAGACCCAGTCCGGAGCCTTTGGCCGTGCGGGATTTGTCCACTTTATAAAAGCGGTCGAAAACATACGGGTATTCCTGTTCGGGAATACCCGGGCCGTTGTCTTCGATAACCACTTCAATTTCTTTAGCCCGGCCGGAACGGCGGGTCGTGAAGGCAATGATGCCGTCGGCCGGCGTAAAGCGGATCGCATTGGACGTAATATTATAGACAACCCGGCTGATGGCTTCCCGGTCACCGATCGCCAAAAGCCGGCCCTGTTCGTCAGCCAGAAAATCAGTCTGGACGTCCAGTTTCTTGTCGGCCAGCAGGGATTCCAAGCCGATAATGTCTTCTTTGATCACCTGGTTGATATCGAAAACCGTTTGGGTGATCTGACGCCCGCTTTCCAGTACAGATCCTTCAAACATCGTATTGACAAGCGTTTGCAAACGCAGTACCTCTTGTTTGACGATCTCCAGATAATGAGCGAAACGATCCGGCGGGATCGTTCCGTCCAGCAT
>CAYRWC010000306.1:0-1883 GCA_964427795.1 uncultured Oscillospiraceae bacterium
TCCGCTTTCGATCAGCCGGTGATCCAGCACATTCATCGGTATTTGGATGACCTGATAAGCGTCGTCGGCCAGAACGGCGTCGACTTCTGCGGCGGTGTAGACGGAAACGCCGATTGGCCCCAAAAGCTGTTCGCGCTGCAGCCGGACCAGAATCCGGGACAGCGAACGGCCGTGGCGGGTCACATCGTCCGCGCGGTGCAGCAGATAGACCGGCAGCTTGTTATGACCTAACCGCCGCAGCGATTGTTCGACATGGCCGCGCACGGCATGCTCCAGCTGCCCGGGATCCGGCTGCCCGCCGGCTTCGCCCGGCAGCAGGTCCAGTTTGGTGGTTATCACCAGCGGATCGGGCCGGTTGCCCGGTTCGGCAAAAAACGCTCCTAGCACGTCTTCCGAATCGCCGTATTGCGCCGCCGTGTCAAAAGAATTGATGCCGCCTTCGACGGCTGTGCGCAGAATCGCAAAGCCGGACTCCCGGCCGGGCTTGCCTGTTTTATTAGCGATGCCGTAGTTCATGCCCAGCTGGACGGTTCCCAGTGTGAGCTTGGATACGGTCAGACCCTGAATGCTCCGTACTGAAGTCATATGACGCTCCTTGCTGTAAAAAAATGAATGCGGTTCCGGCGTTGCGCCAAAAAATGAGAACAATTCCGGTTCGCATCATCTTGTCTCTATTATAAGCAGACGCTCAGGATAAAAAATGACCTTAAACGACATGATTTACGGGAAAATGGCCGGTTTGGCCGCGCGTTCGCGAAGTCCGCCGCAGTTTAAAGGCTGTCGTGCGCGCCGCTGCCGTTTTGATTTTGCCGGGCATTTTTACGATAATCTTCCGGCGTGAATCCGGTTTTGGTCTTGAAGGCGTGGCAAAATTTTCCGGGTGAATGATAACCCAGACTTTCGGATAAAGCCTGAATGGTCAACGAAGTGTTTTTCAGCCGGTCTTTAGCCACCGCCAGCCGTTTTTGCAGCAAAAGCTGCCGGAAAGGCCGGCCGAAAAGCCGGTTGACTTCCCGTTCGGTCTGGCGCTGGCTTAAATTCAATTGCCCGGCCAGAACAGCTAAAGAAGCGCCGCGCATATATTGCCTGTCAATAAAATGCTCGATGACCGCGTGGCGTTCTTCAACGCCGGACGGCGGCAAGCCTTTGCGGTCTGCTGGAAGATCGGCGTCCCCGGATGAATTTTGCGGCAAACGCCGAAAAAGATCCATCAGTAAAAGACTGAAGAGCCATTGAACATTCATCCGATAACCCAAAGACTGTTCGGTCAGCTCCTTTTTGATCAGGTTCAGCCAAAATCCGCATTCCGCCATATTGTTGATCAGAAAATAGGTGATGCCGTCCAGACGCCGGCTGATCATCCTGGATTCGCCGCTGCCGTCTGTTTCGCGGTTTTCGCCGAGAATGCGGTACGTGAATTTAAAACAGCTTTTGTCGGAGCAGACGCCGGGGATGACCTTCGGCGCGTGAAAAACGGTCGGCGCGATGATACACAAGTCATATTTGGCCAGCCGCAATTCTTCAGCATCGAATTGAATGATTCCGGCGCCGTCCATGACATAATGCACTTCGAAAAAGGCGTGGTTATGGGCGTTGGGAACCACGCTGCCCGCCGATTGCAGAAACGCGCCGTAAAAGTCAATTTCGAACATCAGGCCGCCGACGGGCACTTGCAGGGAAAACCCGTCCCGGCCGGTCTCCGGATATTCGTCTTGCCGGTGATTCATGCGGCAGTCCTCCGATGATAAACGATATTCCTATTATAACCGTATCGGTTAAAAAAAACGCCGGCGAATCGCAGATCAGACAGCCGACTGATCATGAACCGCTTAAAGATCTGTAAAAAGAATAAGAAAATGCTGCCTTTTTGCCATGATAAGTCT
>CAYRWC010000306.1:1893-3600 GCA_964427795.1 uncultured Oscillospiraceae bacterium
GAAAGTCATGTATGATGTAAGAATCATCATATCATCATATCGGAGGCTTCTGCTATGAAACCGCAAATCGTCAACATCATCAATTTCCAGCGAGGCTGCGAGCCGCGAAATCCCGAACTCGATTTAATCAAGCCGCTTCATGAACAGCTTCGTTTGGTTGTCGACAAACAGCTGCCGGCTACTTTCCTTTTGCAATATGACGCGTTGATCAGACCTGATTTTTGCCGGGAGCTGCGTCAGGCTCTGGAGAAATTTCCGGCGATAGAAATCGGCTGCTGGCTGGAGATCGTCCAGCCGCTTGTTGAAAAAGCCGGCCTTGTCTGGCCGGGCCGCCCCGGTTTTGCCTGGGATTGGCATGCTCAGGCCGGGACGCCCATGGGTTATAAGCCGGAAGAACGATATAATATAATCGATGTCTATATGGCTGATTTTAAAGCGATCTGGGGTTATTATCCGCGTTCGGTCGGCGCCTGGGCCATGGATATCGCCAGCCTGACTTACATGCAGGAACAGTACGGCCTTGAAGCGGCCTGCATTTGCAAAGATCAGTGGGGCACCGACGGTTATACCTTATGGGGCGGCTATTTCAACCAGGCATATTATCCGAGCCGGCAGAATATGTTTTGCCCGGCGCAGAATGAGAACAATCAGGTTCCGATTCCGATCTTCCGCATGCTGGGCAGCGATCCGATTTACCAATATGATCCCAATCTCTTGCGGCAGGACCGGCAAAAACCGCAGGACTGGATGGATGTCGTGACTTTAGAGCCGGTTTATCCCGGTTATGGCGGCAGGACCGACTGGGTCGACTGGTTTTTCCGGGAAAACTACAACGGCTTGTGTCTGTCGTTCGGTTATGCTCAGGTCGGCCAGGAGAATTCATTCGGCTGGGAGGGCATGGCCGCCGGACTGACCTATCAGATCGACAAAATTGCCGCCGGCCGGGCAGAAGGCAAACTGACGCCGGAAACGCTGGGCGATTCCGGCCGCCGTTACCGCAAGAACTATAAAACCACGGCCGCGTCGGTTGTGGCGGCCATGAGCGATTGGAACGGTCAGGGCCGGCAAGCGATCTGGTACTGCTCCCGTTATTATCGTTTAGGCCTCTTGCGCCAAAATGGGCATGCTTTCATCCGCGATCTGTATCGGTTTGACGAGCAATATCCGGAGCGGTATCGCGAGACGACTGTCCGGGGCGACACCTATACCTATGACAATCTGCCGCTGATCGACGGCAGCCGCTGGCAGCCCGCTCCCGACGCAGCCGATCCTCAGCCAACCGGATTGTCCGTCTGGCAGCAGGAAACAGAGGAGAGCGGGATCTGGCGTGAATTGGAAATCAGCGATCTGCAGGCACAGGAAATCGACGGGCAGACGCTGCGGATCACTTTATTTGCCAAAGGGGTAGCCGCATTTCAAATCCTGTTGTATCCTGAACATATGACTTGGACAAACCTGGCGGAGAAACCCTGGCAATTGCGGATCCGGCTCAATCAGGCGGCGCGGACGGATTTCTGTAAAATCGCCGGCCCCGGTGAATCGCCATACCTGCTCTACCGGCACCATCAATACGCCTACAGGCTTCCTGTCGGCGGCGCTGCGGCCGAACAGGAGGGCGATCTGATTGATCTGAATCCGCGGGGCAAAGTGGTAACTCTGGATTTATCGGCCGGCAGCGGCGAATAAGGAGATTATGATGAAACTGGG
>CAYRWC010000307.1:0-3598 GCA_964427795.1 uncultured Oscillospiraceae bacterium
TGTAGAGCAAGAAGCCAATCCGGTTATCCTCGGAATGTTGCGTCATGTCGCGCATCTTGTCCGCTGCGAAGAAGCATAAGGAGGCGTCCAGAAATGAAAATCAATGAAATAATAGCATCTCCGGGAGCCCGCCGGAATGCCTATCGCAAAGGACGTGGCGTAGGTTCCGGCAACGGAAAAACGGCAGGCCGCGGCCATAAAGGCCAGAATGCCCGCGCCGGCGGCGGTGTCCGTCCCGGTTTTGAAGGCGGTCAAATGCCGATATTCCGGCGCTTGCCGAAACGCGGCTTTAAAACGCCTTTTGCAATGCAGTATATTGAAATCAATGTATCCGACCTGGATCGTTTCGAAGACGGTTCGGTTATCGACGCCGCTTTCCTGAAACAATCCGGAGTCATTTCATTGCCTAAAGTAAACGACGGGATAAAAATCCTGGGCAACGGCGATTTGACGAAAAAATTGACGGTTCGCGCCAATGCCTATACCGCCGAGGCCAAAGAAAAAATTGAAAAGGCTGGAGGATCGGCCGAGGAGGTATAAAGCATGTCCGGTATGATTGATACCATCAAAAATGCCTTCAAAATCCCGGACCTTCGCAAAAAACTGATCTTTACTCTGCTCATGCTGATCGTTTATAGGATCGGCATCAGAGTACCGGTCCCAGGTATTGATTCAGAAGCGTTTACCCAGTTGATCGATCGATTTGGCCAATTGGGCAGTTTTCTGGATATCATTTCCGGCGGCGCATTCAAGCAAGTATCCGTTTTCGCGATGGGTATTACGCCGTATATCAATTCATCGATCATTATGCAGCTGTTGACCGTGGCCATACCGGCTTTGGAACGGATGCAGAAGGAAGGCGATGAAGGCCGCAAAAAGATTCAGCAATATGTCCGCTATCTGACTATTGCTCTGTCCCTGATGCAAGCGACCGCCTATTGGTTTGCCACACGGACCGCTTCGGCCAGCACGCTTCCATTTGCTCTGAATGCCATTTTGGTCATCGCCAGCTTTACAGCCGGCACGGCCTTTGTCATGTGGATCGGCGAGCAAATCAATGAATCCGGCATCGGCAACGGCATATCGCTGATCATCTTTGCCGGCATCGTATCTCGCGGACCGTCGATGATAACGACCTTATATCAATATTTCCAGGCATGGACTTTGACAAAGAACATTATTGTGTCAATCCTGGGCACCATCGGCGTTATTCTGGTTTTTGTCCTGGTCATTACGCTGGTTGTCTTTGTCCAGATGGCTGAGCGGCGGATACCGATCCAATATGCCAAAAAGGTTGTTGGTCGGAAGATGTATGGCGGGCAAAGCACTTATCTGCCGATTAAAGTCAATCAGGCAGGTGTTATCCCGGTTATCTTTGCCATATCGATCGTATCGCTGCCGCCGACGCTGGTATCCCTGTTTGGCGGGACCGGCCCTGTCGCGCAATGGTTCATGAATTTTTCAGGAAACCCGGTCTATTATGTCGCTTATGGATTGATGATTCTGGGCTTTACCTTCTTCTATTCCATGATCCAGTTCAATCCACTCGAGGTTGCCAACAATCTCCAGAAGAACGGCGGCTTTATTCCCGGAATCAGGCCCGGCCGTCCGACGGCCGATTTCATCAATCGGACATCGCATCGCCTGTCCTGGTTTGAAGGCCTTTTCCTGATTTTGATTGTTTTGTTCCCAACCCTGCTGAGCGCGATAACCGGCGCAACCGGTATTTGGTTTGGCGGCACGGCCGTGCTGATCGTTGTCGGCGTGGCTATCGATCTGGTCAACCAACTCGAATCCCAGATGGTCATGCGCCATTATAAAGGATTCCTTGATTAAGACCGGAACCATGAGCATGAGGGTATCCCGCCTGAAGCGGGATGCCCTTATTCCTGTTTCTGGGAGGTTATAAATCTGAAAATGAGTAAAAGGAAGAACAACGCCAGATCGCCTTGCCAAAGAGTGAATCAAAACAGACCTTCATTCAAAGGCCAAAAAGGAAAACTCAGATAAGTCCTTACTCGGTCAGTTCAGGAACCTTGACAACCGAATAACCCAAACGTTTCGCCAATTGAGCCAATTGCATTTCCGGAGATAGAATGTATGCCGGTTTGCGCAAAGATTCCTCATACATTTCCGGATTAAATAGTTCACCGTTGGTAAGCATGACAAAAATCGCCGTCAGCATCATCCGGGCAATGGCGATCAAGGCCTTCTTGTGACCTCGCCGGTGCTTAAGAGATTCATAACGCTGACGGTAATGCGGGAACGACTTGT
This sequence comes from uncultured Oscillospiraceae bacterium, assembly GCA_964427795.1. Classification (GTDB taxonomy): domain Bacteria; phylum Bacillota; class Clostridia; order Saccharofermentanales; family UBA5734; genus JAYFQE01. Next base: position 2,275 of record CAYRWC010000307.1, read on the forward strand.
CGCTGATCGCAGCCAAAGCGCATTGAACCAGAACCGGTTTGATATAAACGCCAGCGCGACTGATTTTCGTCGATTTCTTCTTGCCCGCACTCTGGTCGTTGGACGGCGCCAATCCGGCCCACGAACAAAGATGCTTGGCTGATTTGAACTGAGACATGTCCGAGCCGATTTCGGACAGAATGACCAAAGCGGAGACATGCGAAATCCCCGGAACCGATTCAATGATCCGTAACTGACCTGCAAAAGGTAAAGCCAAAGCATCGGCCAGAGATTCGAGCTGTGCGATATATTGGCCCAATTGGACAACATGTTGCTGACAAGTCTGGATTTTACTAGCTTGGACTGGCGTAATCGTCCCTTCGATGGCCAAGGCAATCTGCTCTTCGTTTTTCCGCATCGAGCCGTGCAGTAACGGCCGGAAATCGAACGCTGGGTCACCAGGGTTCGCCAACAGATGCGCAATAATCGCCTGAGCACTTTTGCCAAAGGTATCGGAAACGACTGAAGCTAACTGAATATTGGAGACAGTCAGGGAATTCTGCATTCGATTCTTCTCACTGGACGCAAAGCACACCAGTTTATAACGGTAGCGCAGAATCTCCCGCAGGTCGCGAATTTGCTTCACCGGAATGAAGCTGCCAGGGACCAGGTCGTGCTTGAACAGGTCGGCAATCCAGATCGAGTCTTTCTTGTCGGTCTTCTTGCCCCGGATCGCTTTGACATACTTGGGGTGTGCCAGAGTGATCCGGCAGGAAGGCTCCAAGATGTTGTAGACCGGGATCCAGTACTTGCCGGTGGACTCCATGCAGACCTGCCGGCAGTTGTTGTCCGAAAGCCATTGCGCCAGGCTTTTCAGATCTTTGGTGAAGGTGGAGAAACGATGGGTTTTGTAGGTTGTGATACTTTTCTTGTCTGTGGCTGCGATGGTTGCCACCACAAAGGTTTTGTGGACATCGATGCCGCAGCAGATGGGATAGACGATCTTAAGCATAAACACTTCCTTCCGGGATTTTATCGTGGTCACACAGGCAGTGACTGCCCGACCCAGAATAAACAGGGAGTTGTTTATACAAAGATAAATCTTCGTGGTCTATGCCACACTTATTTGTACTTGAGAGGTCGGGCGGCACATATAAACATGCGGTCTTCCCGAAGGAGACGCACTCACCTCCCCGTGCTCTGTAGTGTGCCTGTGGGACCACCCAAATAATAACACGCTCGGTGCAGCATTTTAATCCCCTTTTGTGCCTGAGCGAAGCGAAAGGAATGATTATAAACATGAACACTATGAACCAAAACAACAGGAAACGGTATTTAACCTCTC
>CAYRWC010000308.1:0-3576 GCA_964427795.1 uncultured Oscillospiraceae bacterium
ATTTTGAGGAAATTGACCGGAAAATTTTCGAGAATTGGAAATGCTTTTAATGCTTATTGAACAGATATCGAGAAAAATTCCATAAATGTCAATTCATATTGCCAGACTGCTTGATAACTTAGCGTGTACCAGTTAACGCTATGTCGGAAACTATTCAAGTAATAAACCCGCAAAGTCGGACTCCAATGCAGTATAGGTTTTCAATAGGCAAAAAAGGTACTCAGTGGAGCTGTAATATCCACTGAGTACCGGTGTGGTGGAGATAACGGGATTCGAACCCGTGGCCTCTGCCTTGCGAAGGCAGCGCTCTCCCAACTGAGCCATATCCCCATTTCTTCACACATTATAGAGGCCGGGAAAAAGCCTGTCAAGCAAACCGGATTGATCCTTTGTACTTTTTTGGATGAACAGGTAAAGATTCATCAGGAACCTGTGTAAGTTGCCGGCCGTGTGATATAATCAGTCTGAGTTGTGCAAGTCGGTCGGGTCTTGAGAACTGCAACCAATTAACAGCATGAGGTTTAATATTTCATGGTTCAACGGCGTCCAGTTATTATCAGCCTGGGAATAGTGATCCTTTTGATCGTTCTTTTGACCGCCACACCGGTTCATGCGGCCTGGAGTGCTTCTTATGAGATCCAAAAATATGATGTACAGGTTGAGTTATCGGTCAAAGGCGAAGCCCAAATAACTGAAACTATCAGCTACAGGCTGTTTGACGACTTAACGGATTTTCATTATCAGCTGCCTGTCGGAGATGCCGAACAGATTCAGCTGGTGAAAATTGGCGTTGCCGACACGACGGGCAATTTGGAACAGCCCGTTTTCGTCGAAGCCACTCCTGCTGGAGATACTAACGGCAATCAGGTGCTGCCCCTGACTTATACGCTGGACAATGACGGCCAAAAGATGGATATCCGCCTGCATACGTTGTCTAAAGCGAATACGGACCGGACGGTCAGCCTGACTTACCGGACGGACCGCTTTATCATTCTTTATCAAGATACTGCCATGCTGAGCCGCCGTTTCTTTGTTCAGGATTTAGCCGTTCCTATACATAATCCGACGCTGACCTTGATTTTCCCCGAAGTGATACCGGCTGTCCAGATATGGAGCCTGCCGTCGAGCCTGACCGATTTCATCATGGCGCAGCCGGCAGCCAACCAGCTGAAATACCAGGCCGGCGGAATGACGGCCGGCCAGTCCCTCAAGCTGACCTGCCTCCTGCCGTCCGAGGTGTTTTCAACGGCTCCGAAAGCCGCCGTTTCCTTAACCCGGGATCAGCTTATTGCCGTTGCCCGTGCAGAAGATGATCAGGTGCATCAGGATGATTTATTCCGGACAACAGCATACAGCTTGATTTTCATACTGATCGCCCTGGCGGCGGTTCTTGCCCTTCTGGTTTATTGGATTTTCGACCGGGAGGGCGCGGCGTCATTCCGGCAGAAATATTCACGGGAGATTCCCGAACAGTGTCCGCCGGTATTGATGAGCCTGTTGCTGCGCAAAGACCGGCCGGCACAATTGATTCTTGCCACGCTGCTTGATTTGGTTCGCCGCGGCGAACTGCTGATCGACGGCTGTGTGTTTAAACGCTTATATCCGGACCGCACGGATTTTACCGGCTTTACGGCCAGTGAAGTCTATCTGCTGCAATGGCTGTTCGGACAAATATCGGCCGACCAGACGCTGTCTACGGCTCAGATTCGCCGGTATGCCCACAGTGAAGAGACAGCGCAGGACTTTCGGACTTATTATCGTCAATACCGCGCCTTAATCGATGAGGAATTGAACAACTGCCATTGGATTGATCGGCAGAGAACGCGCAAAGGCCGCATTACGGTTATGACTTCGGCGGTGATCTACGCGGTTTTAGCCATTGTGGCGACTGTTTTTTTACAGGCTCCCGCTGGTTTGCTGCTCATGCTGCCGTCGCTGCTTTTATTTTTATACAGCAGCCGGCTTTGCCGGATGACGGTTTCCGGAAAAGAACACTACGCCCAAAGCCAGGCTTTTTGCCGTTATATCGTTCATATGAACCGGCTGGAGCCGGAGCCCGACGCCGATCTTTTCAGCCGCGTTTTGCCGTATGCAATAACCGTCGGTTTGTCAAAATCTTATTTCGAACAGCTGCTTGGAAAAACTGATGATCAGATGGCCGGCTGTTTGGCTGTTTATGGTATCGGCCGCCAGAAAGACCGCCGGCCGGCAGACCAGCTGAAAGCGTTCTCCGATGATTTGCGCGTTATGGAATCTATGCTGGCCGCCAGCTTGCTGCTGGCCGAGGGCATCCATATCTGATGTAGTATAAATTTAAAAATCGATTTTTTTAATCAGCGGCATGCGAATTTTACGTTTCTTCCGGATGTTCAACAGCTTCTTGGTCATTAAGGCTAAAAGCAGCAGAACAACCGCTGCCGCGCTGATCAGCAATCCGCGGAAATCCGGCGGCACAGGCAGCGTTTGACCTTCATAAATAGCCGAAATGTCCCAGGGCACTTCCAGGGGCTGCAGCAAACCGGTTTTGCTTGGCCGCCAGTGATGTTGTTCTGAATGAATGAGATAAATCGATGACGTATCATCGGAGAAATAACCCATGCTGCCGGAGCTGGCTGCGAGGCCGGCTGCTTTTTGGTTATCGGACTGCGGAACGGCGTAAAGGACCAGACGGCTCAATTCATCAAACGGTGCGTCTTGTGAAGCTTTATCATAAGCGTAAACCGATATTTCACAGGCCAGATTCAGCTGATCGCGGGTAACGGTCCAAACAAGATTATTACCGGCGTCATAGGTTTGGCTGGCGCCGTCCGACCACCGGATCCGGAGCCGATAGCCGGTTACGGCGATATTGTCTTGGGCTGCCGGCCACCGGATCATCAACTGATCGTCCGACAGGCAGGTTAAAGCCGGACTGCTGCCTTCCAGCCAGCCAGGTTTGATCCGGTCGGCGGTATCGACCGGTGTCAGGCGTTCCCGGTTCAATATCGACAGGCCGCCCAGCTGGCCGCGGTCTCCGCGTCCGGCTGCCGCGAGCAGGCCTTTGCTGCTGAGTAAAAGCATATGAAAACCGCCGGCGGCGATCGCGTCGAAGGGATCAAAATCATAACCCGTATAACCGTTAAAATAACCGCCGATTTCCTGAGGTTGATTTTGACTGCCAATTTTACCAAGCGCCAATTGCCCGAATGTATTGTTGCCCCAAACCAATACGCTGCTGCGTTGTTGGTTCAAGGCGCCGTCCCGGCCTGATCCCGGAATTATCGCCGCGGATTGGGTATAACCGGCTGTAATCGCGAGAATACGGCCGCTTTTGGTATCATCTTTCGGGAATAGCTCAACCTGTTCCGGTATGGTTCGTCCGGCATTGGCGGAAATGCTGCTTCCCAGGCCCAGCTGGCCAAGCGAATTGTCGCCCCAGGCATAAAGTGAATCATGGCCGTCGATGCGGCTTACCGCCAGAACGTGCTGATATCCGGCCGAAACCATGACAACATGATCCAGACCGGTTACTAAAACCGGTTTGGCGTGAGTTTGCGTGGTTCCGTCTCCTAATTGTCCGCAGCTGTTGTCGCCCCA
>CAYRWC010000309.1:0-3572 GCA_964427795.1 uncultured Oscillospiraceae bacterium
CGAGTTTAAGCTCATGCCGGAACAACTGGAAGCGGCCATTACGCCGAAGACCAAACTGATCATCTTGGCTTATCCCAACAATCCGACCGGAGCCGTACTGAATCGCAGCGAAGTTGAAGCTCTGGCTGCCGTAATAAAAGACAAACCGATATTGGTTATGTCCGATGAGCTCTACGCCGAATTGACCTATCCGCCGTCGCAGCATTTTTCAATCGCCGCTCTTGACGACATGAAAGATCGGACCATTGTAATCGGCGGATTCTCCAAAGCCTTTGCCATGACCGGCTGGCGGATCGGCTTTGCCTGCGGTCCGGCCGCCATTTTGAGCACGATGAATAAAATTCATCAATATGCTATTATGTGTTCGCCGACAACCGCTCAGGATGCGGCGATAGAAGCGCTGAACAACAGCAGCCGGCATATCGCGCCCATGCGCGAAGAGTATAACCGCCGCCGCCGTTTCGTTGTTCAGGCTTGCCGTGACGCCGGGCTGCCCTGTTTTGAACCGCTGGGCGCCTTCTATGTTTTTCCGGACATCCGGATATCCGGATTGAAGTCCAATGATTTTTGTGAAACCTTCCTCAAAGAAGAGAAGGTAGCCATTGTCCCGGGGAATGCTTTCGGCGACAGCGGCGAAGGTTTTGTCCGGATCAGCTATGCCGCCTCCATGGAGAATATACGGGAGGCTATGCATCGATTAAAGTCCTTTGTGGCAAGGAGAACAGAGCATGCTTGAATTTGATCAATACCGCCTGAAGCTGGTTGATATGGCTGCTTCGCTGGATCAGCTGCGCGAAGCTTTGCATATCGGGCCGGTCAGCGACGAGATCGCCGAACTTGAGGCCAGAGCCCAGGAACCCGGTTTCTGGGATCAAGTCGAGCGGGCACAAAGCATCCAGACCCGCATGAAACGCCTGCAAAAAAAGGTCGATCATTACAACCATCTGCGCAGTCAGTATGAAGATCTCCAGATTTTATGCGAACTGGGCGACGAGGCCGAGGATCTGTCGTTGCTTGAGGAAGTGAAAACCGGCTTTCAGAAGTTTCTCGGCCAACTGGAAAAAATGCGCCTGGAAACATTGTTTACGAACGAATACGACGGCAACAATGCAATCCTGACCTTGCATGCCGGCGCCGGAGGCACCGAAGCCCAGGATTGGACCGAAATGCTGTACCGTATGTATATGCGCTGGGCAGAGAGCCATGATTTCGAAGTTAAGCTGCTCGATATTCTCGACGGTGACGAAGCCGGGCTGAAAAGTGTTTCCTTTATGATTATCGGCGACAACGCCTACGGCTATATGCGGTCGGAAATGGGCGTCCACCGTTTGGTACGAATATCGCCTTTCGATGCGTCGGGGCGGCGGCACACCTCTTTCGCTTCTCTGGAAGTTATGCCGGAATTGGACGATTCAATCAAAATCGATATCCGGCCGGAAGATCTGCGCGTCGATACCTATCGTTCCTCGGGCGCCGGCGGTCAGCATGTCAATAAAACCGAATCGGCGATCCGGATAACCCATTTGCCGACCGGCTGCGTGGTTTCCTGCCAAACCGAACGTTCACAGGTACAAAACAGAGAAACAGCCATGGGCATGTTGAAGGCGAAATTGTTCGCTCTGGCCCGAGCGGCGCAAATGGACCGGATCGAAGACCTGAAAGGCTTCCAGATGGATATTGCCTGGGGCAGCCAGATCCGGTCTTACGTTTTTTGCCCCTATACGATGGTCAAAGACCATCGGACCGGTTTTGAAACCGTCGATGTCGACGGTGTTATGGACGGCGATCTGGACGGATTCATCAATGCCTATCTGTCCGGCATGAAGATTGAGAAATAAACCATCTCAAGAAAGGGACGATCATGATTTCAGCTGATGAATCGAAAACCAAAGCCCTGCTGTCGGCCGTGGCGGCCGGCGCAATCAGCATTGATGACGCTTATGAAAGCTTGCTGCAGATTGATCCCTTGAACGGCGAGCAATATGAGGATCTGGGCTTTGCCAAGGTCGATCTGTCGCGCCGGAAACGCAACGGCTTTGCCGAGGTTATCTTTTGCGAAGGGAAAACACCGGAGCAGGTCGGCAAAATTGCTGCCAGTTTATTGAGTAAATCGCCCAATTTATTGGCAACCCGGGCGGACGCGGCTCATTATGCGGCTCTGCTCGCCGTGGCGGACGACGCTGTTTATCATGAACGGGGCCGGGTGATCCAGGTTTGTCGTGAAATAAATCCTCCGACAGGCCGGGTAGCCGTTGTATCTGCCGGCACGGCAGATCAGCCGGTTGCCGAAGAGGCGGCTGTTGTTGCCGAAACCTTGGGAACTGCCGTCAGCCGCTTCAGCGATGTCGGCGTTGCCGGTCTGCATCGGCTTTTGTCTTGCCTGCCGGAAATCAGGCAAGCCGATGTCATTATCGTTGTCGCCGGAATGGAAGGCGCTTTGGTCAGCGTTTTGGGCGGTCTTGTCGACAGGCCGGTTCTGGCCGTCCCGTCAGGCATCGGTTACGGCGCGAATTTTCATGGCGTTACAACCTTGCTGGCCATGTTGAATTCCTGTGCGAGCGGCGTGGCGGTTTTGAATATCGGCAATGGTTTCGGCGCCGGTTATATGGCGGCGACAATCTGCCGTCAAATCGACCGGGCTCGAAAGGAGACCTCATGTTGACCGAACAGAAGAAAAATAAAGTTTTGTATCTGGATTGTTTTTCCGGCATCAGCGGCGATATGTTTCTGGGCGCGCTTCTGGATTTGGGCGCGTCGGCCGACAAAATCCGTCAAGGTCTGCAGGCGCTGCCGATTTATTCCGAGTTTGTTCTGGAGATCGATCAGGCGGAATATTCCGGCTTCCGGGGCACGTCCATCCATGTTTTGCCGGCCGTCGGCCAAACACCGGCAATTGGATCCGAACACGAACACGAACACGGGCATGAGCACGAACATGAACACGAACATGAACATGAGCACGGGCATGAACATGAGCAGATGCCTGCACATAGCCATGGCAGGACATATGCCGATATTAAAGCCATGATCGAAAAGAGCCCTTTGAACCAGGATATCCGGTCGACTGCCCTGCGCATCTTTGAAACTTTGGCGATAGCCGAGGCTGCGGTTCACGGACAAAAGCCGGCGGAAGTCCATTTTCATGAAGTCGGCGCGGTTGACTCGATCGTCGATATAGTCGGCGCTGCTTTGGCACTCGATGATCTGGGTATAGATAAACTGGTTTGCTCGCCGCTGTCCGACGGCAGCGGCTGGATCCGGTGTCAGCACGGCTTGATTCCCGTGCCGGTTCCGGCGGTCGTTAAAATGCTGGAAGGGACGGCAATCCCTTATCGGACCGGAACTTGCGACACAGAACTGGTAACGCCGACAGGCATGAGCCTGGTTAAAACATTATGTGATCAATTTGGATCATTGCCTTCCATGCGGGTCATCCGGACCGGTTACGGATTCGGTAAACGGAATATCGGCCGCCTGAATGCATTGCGCGTTTTCCTGGGAGAAGAAGAAGCGCCGGACGATATGGATGAAGTGCTTCTCCTGACGACCAATATCGACAACAGTACACCGGA
>CAYRWC010000310.1:0-3557 GCA_964427795.1 uncultured Oscillospiraceae bacterium
AACAACCAACGCTTAACAATGGATGATGTTTCCAAGATGACGGCAACATTTAATCTTGATGAACTTGCTGTCGAGCTGCCCGAAAGAGATATCACATTACGCGATATTTTATCTCATTCTTCAGGGTTAGGACAAGGACCGGCCAGTATGCTCTATAGCATGAAAAAGCAAAACTCCAGTAAAAATTTGGCAGAGCATGCAGACTACTTTGCCCATTCTGTTCTTGATTTTCAGCCCGGAAAGGGAACCGGCTATTCAGCTGCCGTAGTATTTGATATCTTAGCCCGGGTGATTGAAATTGTCTCGAAGCTACCGGCGGCAGAATATTTAAAAAAGATGATCTTTGAACCTTTGGATATGCAGGACAGTTGCTTTATTTTGAACAATGAGCAAAATTCAAGATTGGTAGCTTTATGGAAACGAGAAGATAATATTCTTGTGGATGTTACAGAAGCCTGTGATCAAGCGGCGAATTCATTTAAAGCTCATGCTGAATATATTTCAGGAAGCGGCGGTTTATTCTCTACAATTCTTGACTACGAGCATTTTGCCAGTATGCTTTGTGATAAGGGCATGTATAACGGCAAGCGTTTTTTAAAGCCGGAAACCGTGGAAGCAATGCATACGGAAGCTGCTGTGCAGCCTATGGAATTTGCGCCGGGACAGAAATGGGGAATTGGGATGAGAATAGTCGATGATCCCCGAAAGAGCGGCAGTTTTGTAAAAGCGGGGACTTTTGGCTGGAGCGGCGTTTATGGAACTCACTTTTTTATCAGCCCTTCAGACATTCTTGAATGTGTTCTTGTCGTGAATCGTACCGATCTGAATGGTTCAGAATCATATATCAGCAAGAAGATTGAAGAACTGGTTTTTAAGGCGGCCTTTACGGAAAGGCAGAAATGAAACAGACTGCCTGCTACTTGATAAGCCTGTTTTGCTCATGCTATACGAGGTGAATTGGTTATGTACGCGTCCGTAATAGAGAAAAACCCCACGGTCAGAACGACTCATGGACAGATACGCGGTCAGAACAGGAGAGGCATCGCGGTATTCCGCGGCATTCCTTACGGTCATGATTGCGACGGTAAAAACCGCTTTTTGCCTGCCGGCCCGGCAAACGACTGGGATGGAGTGCGAGACTGTACCAAAAATGGCCCTGTCGCCATGCAACGGGCAGGATCAATTTCCGGCGGAGACAATCCCCTGGCAAAATATTTTTCCGGCGGCCATCCGGAGGAAATCGGCTGGGAGGATGAGGTTTTCAGCGAAAATTGCCTTGTATTGAACGTACTGACACCGGGCCTTGACGATAAAATGCGTCCGGTCGTCGTCTATATCCACGGCGGCGGTTTTATGTCCGGCTCCGGTACGTTAACCCTCGGGGCGGATGTATGGTGTGATGAAGAAGACATCGTTGTAGTCGGTATCAATCACCGCTTGAATGCGTTCGGGTATCTGTACCTCGGAGCGTTTGATGATCAATACGCCCGCAGCGGCGCTGCCGGAATGAGCGATTGTGTGCTGGCGCTGGAATGGGTTCGGGACAATATTGCATCCTTTGGCGGCGATCCGGATAAGGTGACCATTATGGGCGAGAGCGGGGGCGGCTGCAAGGTCAATGCGCTTTGTGCCATGGAGAGCGCAAAAGGGCTGTTCCGTGCGGCGATCGTGGAGAGCGGCTCCGGACGCCCGGGAACAAAGACCCCCGAGGCGGCGGCATGTGATGCCAGGAAGCTGATGGCGGAACTGCAAATAAGCCCCGCCCAACTTGAGAAGATTTTCGAAGTCTCCGGTGAAGCGATCCTGCAGGCCATGGAGAAACTGGATTGCAAGGATATGGACTTCAGTCCTGTCGGCGATGGCGTAGCGATCCCCCAAAACCCGATGAACAAATATCTCGAGGCCGATCCATCCAAGCCGCTGCTGGTTGGATCATCAGAGGAAGAGATGGCCATATTTATTCCGCCCGCCCCTGATCAGGACTTTACTGAAGAGACCTTGAAAAAGAGCGTTTTGGACCTTATCCGCAACGTAAATTCCATCGGCCGCCCGGATATTTTTCTGCCCATTGCCGAGGACAAAGTTGATGCCTTTATTGCCGCTTATAAGGCAAACGATAAAAAGGGCGTCACGCCGCAGCACCTTTTCCTGCAAATCTGTTCCATGAACGAAATGCTCGGTAAGGACGCTTATGTTCAGGCAATGGAAAAAGCTCAGAAAAAGCAGGGCCGTGTCTACAGTTATTTTGTCACATATGATGCTCCGCTCCCAGGCGCCGATACCCTGCGCTACTCCTGGCATACCGCCGATCTGCCTCTGCAGATGCGCGTGGTGCTGCATCCGGAAAGCGAGCTGCTCTCCAAAACGATGGCGCGCGCCTGGGCTGCATTTATCCGTAACGGGAGCCCGGACACAAAGGAACTGCCTTGGCCGCAATTTACTGCCGATGAGAAAAAAACGATGGTTCTGGATTATGATTGCCGAATTGAAACCGATCCCACCAAGCCATTCCGTGATGCGTTGAATCAATAAAAAATAGTACGTGAAAATGAGGTACTTTGCTATGAATACACTAAAAACCTTACATGTCATGCCGCTGCTTCCCGGCTATGAGGCCGAGCTTGCCGCTGATGCGGAAAATCTAATAAAATCTGGCGTCTGCACCGATATTGCCTGCATCATGACCCTGGTTCCGGAAGGTAATCCGCCGGTGAATAAAGCAGAGATTTTGGGCAGCCGCTTTCTGGCCTTCCGCAAGGCGTACAAAGGGGATGTCTCCCGGCTTGGCATTTTAGCGCAGGCGACGATCGGACATGGCTACGTGCCGGACGAACCCTCGGACTTTCAGAAGATTGTGCGCCCGGACGGCAGCCCGGCTTACCAAATGTGCCCTCTGGATCCGGCATTTCAGGATTATATCCGCGATACGATCCGCTGTCTGGCCTCGCTGCGTCCGGCCTTTATCATGATTGATGACGACTATCGCTTACTGACCGGCCGCAACGGCTGTTACTGCCCGCTTCATCTTGCTGAAACCAGCCGCCGCCTGGGCAGGGACCTGACCCGTGAAAGCCTGATCGAGCTTATACGGCGAGATTCGGTGATTGCCCGCCTTTACGATGATGTTCTTCTGGATTCGCTGATGCGCCTGGCCGGGATCATCCGCGAGGCGATGGACGAGACAGATCCTTCTCTGCCCGGCAGCTTCTGCACTTGTTACGGCGATGTCCGCCATGCCGGGCCGATTGCCGGCAAATTGGCCGGCAGCGGCAATCCCCGGATTGTCCGTATCAACAACGCCCGTTATTTAAGTCCGGAGATGCGCACCTTCCCGGTCCGGATGTACCATGGCGCGGCTCAGATTGCCGGTCTCGATGCCGATATCACCATTCTGGCCGAGACGGACACTTGTCCGCAGAACCGCTACAGCACTGCCGCGGCTCTGATGCATGCCCATTATACCGGCTCGATCCTTGAGGGCTGCCATGGCGCCAAGCATTGGATCACGAGAACACAGGCCAGCCAGCCGGCCAGCGGAGCTGCCTATCGCGCCATCC
>CAYRWC010000311.1:0-3557 GCA_964427795.1 uncultured Oscillospiraceae bacterium
AGCCGGTTTTTATAAAGGCCAGGGTTATCTGATCGGACGCCCGATGCCGATGGACGAACTGGAGATCTTCGTCCGTAAATATGCCGCCTGAAGAACCGTCAGCCCGAATTCCCCGACAAACCCAAATCCCTCAATGATCCCGGCGTCCGGCCGATATACCGCAGAAAAACCCGATTAAACGTGCGGATGCTTTCAAATCCGCTGTTATAAGCGATTTGGATAATCGGATCGTCCGTCTGGCGGATCGCCCGGCAGGCGTTTTCCAGACGCAGTTTGGCGACATACTCCGGCAGCGGCAGCCCGGTTGCCGCTTTGAAGGTCCGCGACAGATGGGACGGGCATAGATGAAACCGGGCGGCCAGAGCCTCGCGGGTGACCGGTTCGCGATAGTGTTCCGACAGGTATGAAAGAATCGACTGCATGGTTTGAAAACCCGTAGAGCGGCCGGCGCCGGCCGGCGTAAAAACCAGGCCGGATCCGGCGCGCAGCAAATCGGCCATGATCAGGCGCAAAAAACCGGCGGCCATGAGCTCATAATAGGATTCTCGGTTTGTGGACTCCAGCCGAAGCGATTCCAGCAGCTGCCGCCGCCTCTGGCGGCCGGCCGGTTCCGGATCTGACCAAAAGCCCGATTGCAGCGGCAGACGGTTATCCGTTAATTCGGGGGAAAAGATCAACATCATGCCGTCAACAGCGCCAATGCGTTCATAATAATGAATATCCCAGGGAGCGACAATACCAATCTGTCCATCGGTCAACGTTAAGAGCTGGTTGTTGATTCCCAGCCCTTGACATCCTTTGAAAACAAAAAATAATTCAAATTCATCGTGCCAATGAGCCAAAAAATCCATGCCTGCCGATTTCGAGACCATAAGATGAATGGATCCCGGATAAAATCGTTGTTCGTGAAAAGCTTTCATGCTTTATTTCCCGCTTTTGTTAAATGCTATAAATTGACCATAGCATAGCATGAAATGGCGAGTTAAGATAGCCTGTTTCCGGTATGATAAACATAAACCGCAATAATGACTTTTCCCATAAGGGCAGTTTTATCCCGTTTGAAGAAAGAAGGAAAGAAATATGCGACAAGCGCTCATTATCCAAGGTGGCTGGGACGGGCATGAACCGGTCCAGGTCGCTGAAATTTTTGCCCGCGTCCTGACCGAAGAAGGTTTTGCCGTTCAGATCTCCGACACGCTGGACAGCCTTTTGGATCTGGAATACCTGCGTTCGCTTCATTTGCTGATCCCGGAATGGACGATGGGCGCCATTACCGATGAACAGTGCCGCAACGCGGTGCGCGCCGTCGCTTCGGGCGTCGGCCTGGCCGGCTGCCACGGCGGTATGTGCGATTCGTTCCGGCAAAATGTCGATTGGCAATTTATGACCGGCGGCCAATGGGTGGCGCATCCCGGCAACGACGGGACGCCATACCGGGTCAACATCCGTTCGGTGTCCAATCCGATAACCGAAGGTTTATCCGACTTTTCGGTTGTAAGCGAGCAATATTATGTCCATGTCGATCCGGCCGCCGAAGTCCTGGCATCGACTCTGTTTCCCAATCCTCTGGTTCGCGGTTTCCACATGACCAATCCGGCGGCGCAGGTTCCGGTGGTCTGGACCAAATTTTGGGGGCATGGCCGCGTATTCTACAATTCACTCGGCCACCACGCGGATATCTTCCAACAGCATGAACCGCTGGAGCTGATGCGCCGCGGCTTCCTCTGGGCTGCCGCCGGCAAAGATCGGGCGTTGTCTTTAGGACTGTCTCTGGATGAATTCGAGAACCGGGAGGCTTAATGATGGAACGAACGAAAATCGGGCTGATCGGCTGCGGTAATATCAGCAGCATTTATCTGAAAAATCTGAACCAGCGGTTTAAAACGGTAACGGTAGACGCCGTTGCCGATCTGATACCCGGCCGGGCTGCCGAACAGGCGGCAAAATTCGGCGTCCCGCGGGTTCTGGAAACAGAAGCCCTGCTGCAGGATCCGGAGATCAAGCTGGTCTTGAACCTGACGACCCCGCAAGGACACGCGGAGATTTGCCGCCGCGCGCTATTGGCCGGTAAATCGGTTTATGTAGAAAAACCGTTGTCCATCAGTCTGGAAGACGGCCGCGGCCTGCAGAAGCTGGCGGCCGAACGCGGCTTGCTGCTGGGCGGCGCGCCCGATACCTTCATGGGAGCCGGCATCCAAACCTGCCTTGATCTGATCCGGTCCGGCGTTATCGGCCGGCCGATCGGCGCCACTGCTTTTATGACCTGTCATGGTCATGAAAGCTGGCATCCGGACCCGGAATTCTATTATCAAACCGGCGGCGGCCCCCTGTTCGACATGGGCCCCTACTATTTAACCGCGCTATTTGCCTTGTTGGGTCCGGTCCGCCGCGTAACCGGCAGCGCGGCGATTTCTTTTCCGCAGCGGACCATCACCAGCGCCAAAAAGAAAGGACAGCTGATCGACGTCGAGGTGCCGACCCATGTCGCCGGCATTCTGGATTTTACAAGCGGCGCGGTCGGCATGATCCTGACCAGCTTCGACGTCTGGTCCGCCGAATTGCCGCGTATCGAAATCTACGGTAGTCTGGGGACGCTTTCGGTGCCGGATCCCAACGCGTTTGACGGTCCGGTCCGCATACGTTTAGCAGATCGGGACGCCTTCAGCGAGGTGCCGATAAACCGTTCTTATGCCGACAACAGCCGCGGTTTGGGTATTGCCGACATGGCCCGCGCGCTGGCCGCCGGCAAAAAAGACCATCGGGCATCGGGCGATCTGGCTCTGCATGTGCTCGAAACCATGCATGGCATCCTTGAAGCGTCGGTAAGCGGGAAGCATTATCAACTGCAGAGTACAATGGACATCCCGGAGGCGGTTGATCCGGACCGGCAATATTAATCATTAAAAAGACGACACGCCGAACCCCGTTAAAACCACAAGAAACAAAAACCGCAGGAAGCCGGAAACCGTCCGGAAGCCTGCGGTTTTTTATTTTGGACGATATAGCTTGCTCTTAGCTTTCACCCGTTATTCACCTGTTAATCACATGCGTCGGTTACGATAAAACAAGATTTGTTTATGAAATGAACCATGAGTCGGGAAGGAGCAGGGCGGATGTCAGGTAAAGAACAAAACACAAAGCCTAAACCGAAGCATCGGGTCAAAACGGCGGCAGGGATTGCGGGCGTCATTCTGGTTGCGGGAACAGCGATCGCGTTGTTTTATTTTCACCCCTGGGCGGCGGGAACGGCATCATCAAAAGAACAAACAACAACCGTTCGGCAAGCTAATCAATCATCAATAATTACAGCAAGCGGAACTTCAGTATTAGGTACGATAAAACAATCCTTGTCCTGGACGCCGGGTAGCGAGGAATTAACCGTTGCGGAGGTTTGCGCGGCTGCCGGCGATACGCTTGCCGTCGGCGACCCGCTGTTGAAAATCAGCGCCGAAAGCCTGGCCGCGGTTCGGACTGATCTGGAAAAGGCCGTGTCGGACGCGTCCATAGCTTTGTCGCAAGCGGAAATCCAGTATCAAGAATCGCTTGTACAGGCTAAA
>CAYRWC010000312.1:0-3552 GCA_964427795.1 uncultured Oscillospiraceae bacterium
GGCTCACAATAAAATCTGAGCCAGCCTCTTTTTTTACCCGTTACAGGGATATTGTTCAGGGTGAAGACGATTATTTGATGATGCGGAATTTACCGATCAGCGGCAGTTCTTTTGCTTTGCCGTTCAAACCGTTGACCAAACCCATGATGGCAAAAACGAGGACAACGACGCAAAGAATAGGCGCGAGAACAAACCAACCTAAAATCGGGATGATGCTGGAAATAATGCTGCCGCCGACACTGAGGATCAGCAACAAGAGGCCTTGATTGGCATGGAAACGGCCGAAACGGGAATCGGGGCAAGCCACGAGCGGCAAGAAAAACAGGATGTAGGCCAAGCCGGCCATAACTTTGTTCTTTTCGATATCTTCGGGTGCAAAAACTTCCTGGACTTTAGCCGCAGGTCCGCCTGCCGTACCTGGATTGGGAGCGGCGCCGGCCGGATTGGCGCCGGCGGCGTTTTGCGGAGCTCCGCAGCCATCGCAGAATTGAACGGCATCATCGAGTGATTTCCCGCAAGAAGGACAAAATTTAGCCATGAAATACACCTCTTTCATAATTCTAGCCGGTGGAACGGCTTGTTTCATGCTTTTAGTATAAAGGTTTGCCGTGAACATCTGAATGGCCGAACGGCTATAAACATCTGTCCGATCGGACAATTTGCTCCTGCACATAGACCAAGGATTGGCGTTCAAGCTATTGCTGGCCGCGGCCGGCAATGGATATAATGAAAGGAACCTGGTTACGGAAGGATATTGGAATGGATTCTGCTTTATTTATCCAATCCCTGCTGTATTTGCCGGCTATCATCGCCGCAGTCGTCATCACGGTCGTCTTGTATGCCCGTTCCAGCCGCTCGGCTGCCTATTATGCCTTGATTACTTGCAACAGCGCCGTCTTGGCAGGCTTATTTCTGCATATGCTCGAATTGCACGCGCCGAATACGACACTCCTGTCCGTTGTCGTCATCGCCGGCCTGATCGTTTTATCGCTGACTGTTTTTCTGACCATTCAGCTGGCCTACACGCTGGTAACCCGTTCGCGTCTGCCTTTGCTGCTGCAAATGATCAGCGGCGCCGGCGCCTTGATCGTTTTTTTCTTTATCTTCAATTTCCTGGATTTGATCATCGATGCCGATCAAATCGGCAGCGACGATATTTTCTTCCGGATTTACCAGCTGCTGCCGCTTTTTTTCATGATCGCTTACAGCCTGCAATTGATCTATGCCTTGAGCCGGCACTTGATCAATATTACCGACCTTTCCTTCGACCGGATCATGCTGGTGGTTCCCGATACCGTCTTTGTTTTCGACCGCTCCGGCAATCTGATCGATCATAACAGTGCCAATCCCGCGTTTGCCGGCGCCGGCAGCCGGGATGAACTGCTCGCCCGTATCATGAACGGCTGCGAAGGCGGCTGCTCCGCTTTGGCGCGCGCCATGCAGAATCCCGGTACGCGGGCCGGCGGCGAACTGGAGTGGTCGCCGAATGAGGATGTTACACTGACCTGGCTTTGGTGCTGCCAGGCCTTGAAGAATAAACGCGGCCGCATGGCTGGCTTTTTTTTGCTGCTGAGCGACATTACGCCGACCCGGAATATTTCTCAGCAGCTGCAGCGGCAGAACCGCGAGCTAAAAGAAATCAACCGTCAGCTGTCGAATTATGCCCAGTTGGTTGAGCAGTATGCCGGCGCCGCGACCCAGCAGGAAGTCGCCGCTTTTATCGACACCTCGGTGCGGCAGCGGCTGACGGCGTCGGCCGATCTGATCGTCCAGGCTCTGGACAGCCGGCCGGACAGCCGCAAACCGCTGCTGCAGATCCTGATCAATGAAAGCCGGCAGGCGCTGGCCGACATCCGCGCCCTGGTCGGCCGGCTGACCGGTTAAACAAGCCGCCGTCCAACGCCGACCCGGCTCCCGAATGCCACGCCGAAAAATCAGAAGAGAGGGATGAACGCTGACAACGATACAAATACTGCCTGATGAGCCTTTTGGTCCGGTAGCCCTTTACCTGGCGGTTCTGGCGCTGTTATTGGCGCTCAACGTTTTTATCGGTCTGCGTGGCCGCAAATCGCCTTTGCAGGATTACTTTTTGGCAGCCAGTCTCAGTCTTGCTTTGTGGATTGTTATGATTATTTTACGAGCCGGATCACCCGGACAGCCATTTCTGTGGATAACGGTTTGCCTGCAATATCTGGCGATCTGCAGCATGAGTTTGAGTCTGCTCTTTTTAGGCGTCAGCTGCCAGAGCGGTCATAAATTGCCCTCCCGGGTCGTTGTGCCGCTGAGTCTGCCGGCTGCTCTCGTTTATCTTCTGGTCTTGACAAATCCATTGCATCAAGGCTGCTTCCGCGACTTTACCGCTTTTGCCGAGACCCCGGGACCGGTTTTCGGGGTTATTGCTGTTTATAATTATATTTATCTGGCTTTAGGTCTGCTGTTTTGCTGCCTGAGCCTGATCCGGCAGATGGCCAGCCGACGGCTAGCTGTTGTTCTTTTCATCAGCGGTATGCTCGCGCCGGCCTTGCCGCACCTGCTCGTCGCCGCCGGCGTCTGGCACCCGCCATTCATGTTGGAGCCGCTTCTGAGCGCCGCGTGCGTCGCCTTGATCGGCTGGTCTGTCCTGAGATTTCATTTCCTCGATATCACGCCGCTGGCCCGGCGGATGATTATGAACGAGATCAGCAGCGCATTGGCTATAACACGGCTGGACGGGCGAATCATTGACTATAATCTGGCTCTGGCCCGTTTATTCGAACCGGCCGTCGCGGTTCACCGTTTAATGCCGGTTGCGGATCTCAGCCCGCTGCTGCGCGTTTTCCCCGCGGAATCCAAGCCGCTGCGGCGGGAAATCCAGCTCGATACCGCTGCCGGCCAGCACTTGTTCGAATGGACCGTCCACGAAGTCTGCGGCCGCAACGGCCGTCCGGTCGGCTTCGTTTATCGCCTGGCCGAGTTGGAGAACGAATTGCAGCTGCGCCATCTTCTGGCCGGTCAGAACGAGCAGCTGGCATCAGCAAACCAGTCCCTGCAGCGATACGCGCAGATCGCCTCGGAACTGCGCCAGATTACGGTCCGCAATCAACTGGCCCGCGAGATGCACGATTCCCTGGGCCATAGCCTGATCATCCTGATTGCTTTGCTGGAACGCATACAAAGCCGTCCGGATACGGAGCCGGAACAAACCGAAGGCTTTAAGCAAGCCGGGCAATTGCTGCACCAGATCCTCAATCAACTGCCTTTGGCGCATCATGTGCCGCTGCCTCCCGGCCAAGAAGATGCTTTGCCGGCGCCGAAAGCTGAAAACAGCGCCGCAAACGCCGCGTTACCGGCAAAATTGCGCGCGCTGGGCGACGAACTGGCATTGTCCGGCGTCGGCCTGGAGCTGGATTGCCGGGGTCCGGTTGAACAAATCCCGGCGGCGCATGAAGGGGAGATTCTGCAGATCAGCCGGGAAGCGATGACCAATGCCGTCAAACACGGCCACGCGACCGTGGTCAGCCTTTTCCTGCTGGCCGACGACCGGCATTATGATCTGATCCTTTTGGACAATGG
>CAYRWC010000313.1:0-3551 GCA_964427795.1 uncultured Oscillospiraceae bacterium
ATATGAAGGAAGAAATCATGAATAATAAAAAAAGAATACTGAATAACCTGGCAAGAACCTGCGTATTGATTCTGTTGTCATTGACGCTTGCTTTGGCATCTGCCTGCGCCAAAGCCACTGCGACGACCGAATCGGAAAGCATGACCGCGGCCGAAAGCACGACGGCTGCGGCTGATGCGACAACGGTCGAGAAACCGACTTTTGAATTTACCGTCGCCGACGGCAAAGCTTCGCTGACCGCTTACAACGGCGGCGAGACAGAAGTCGTCCTGCCTGCGGAGACCGACGGAACTCCGGTAACGGCTATTGCCGATTCAGCATTTTCCGGCAATACAACGATCACCTCGGTTAAGGTTCCCGATTCGGTGACATCGATCGGCAGCCAGTCTTTTTATGGTTGCACGGCTTTAACCGATTTAACTCTGCCTCAATCGTTGACATCGATCGGTGAGGCCGCGTTTTACGGCTGTTCGGCTCTGACCGGCTTGGCGATCCCGGAAACGGTCGTTTCTATCGGCGGTTATGCCTTTGCCAATTGTACGGCGCTGCCGGAGGTTGTGCTGCCGCAAGCGATAACCGCTTTGAGTGAATGTATATTTTACGGTTGTACCGGATTGACACAATATACGGTGCCCGGCCAGGTCACATCACTGGGCGACGGCGTTTTTTACGGCTGCAGCAATCTGACCTCTCTGACCTTGCATGAAGGCATAACCGAAATCGGCCAATATGCCTTTGCCAATTGCTCCGGACTGACCTCCATCAGCCTGCCGGGCAATATCACGTCGATCAATACCGGCTTGTTTTATGGCTGTTCGGGGCTGACCGCCTATACGATCACAGACCGGATTACATCGATCGGTGAAGGCGCGTTTTATGAGTGCACCAATCTGAAAGAACTGACAATTCCGGAAACGGTCACATCGATCGGCAATTATGCTTTTTCCAGCTGCACATCCTTGACCGCCATTAAGCTGCCTTCTAAAGTAACGGCTATCAGCGACAGCCTTTTTAACGGTTGTACCGGCCTGACCCAATTTACCATTGATAATCAGATCACATCAATCGGTGAAGGAGCGTTTTATAACTGTGCCAATCTGAAAGACCTGGTTATACCGGAGAGTGTGACCGAGATCGGCCAGTATGCTTTCGGCAATTGCTCCGCTCTGACCGCCCTGAATCTGCCCGCAGGCGTTACGGTATTGAACGAAGGCTTATTATCGGGCTGTACCGGCCTGACTGCCGTCGGTTTGCCATCAGGCGCTGCCGCCATCGGCGCGAAATTGTTTTACGGCTGCACCGGCCTGACGGCTTTTGAGATTCCGGCAGCCGTCACATCAATCGGCGAAGGCGCGTTTTACGGCTGCACCGGTCTGACCTCCTTTGCCATACCGGCTGCAGTAACCGAAGTCGGCCCGTATATATTCGGCGATTGCACCGCTTTGGCAAAAGTCGATATAGCGGCGCCGATAACCACGATTCCCGCCAACTTATTCTATAACTGCACCAAACTGACCGGTTTTACGATTCCGGCCACCGCGACGGAAATCGGGGAGAATGCCTTTTATCAATGCACCGGCTTGACAGAAATGACGATTCCCGGCAGCGTGGTAAAAATCGGCGCCAATGCCTTTGCCAATTGCAGCGCTTTAGCCAAGGTCACGATCCCGGCCAACGTTTCGGAAATCGACAGCACGGCTTTTGCCAGCTGTGCGGCGGGATTGGCGATTTACGGCGTCAAAAGCTCATATGCGGAGACTTTTGCTTCTGAGAACAGCCTGGCGTTTACCGCGCAATAGGCCGAACCGGAAACCTGTGCCGGAAGCCTGGTTAAGACCGGAAAACCGTTAACAGGAGATGAATGATATGTATGATCAGGGATATGGCAACAACCGATATCGCATCGTTTACGGTTGTTATGAGGGTATTCAGCAGCAGGCTGCCGATTGCCTATACGGCTTGGTCCAGCAATATGTTCCTTATGTGCTGACGATGACGGACGCTCATCTGCCGCTTGATTTGTCCGGCGAAGATAACTTGATACTGATCGGCACGCTGCAGAATAACCCATATCTGGCCAGATTATCCGCCATGAAGCTTTTTGAAGCGGAGTCGAGGCAAGAAGGCTACAGTCTGGCTGTTTTCACCAATCCGGAGAACGGCGGGAGAAGCATCATGGTTTTGCAGGGCGCTGATGACGCCGGTGTTCTGTATGCGGTTGCCGATTTTCAGAAATTCTATGTCAATCATGAAATGAAATACCACGGATATCATTATAATACACGTTATCGCGCCTTCATGGACCCGGCGCTGCCTTTCGGGCGCAGATCGGCTCCCTGTATCGAACATCGCGGATTGTGGTCGTGGGGTCATGTTATTTACGATTATATGAAGTACATCGACCATATGAGCGAATTAAAATTGAACACCTTGATTATTTGGAATGACTATGCTCCGGTCAATGCCGGCGAAGTTGTCCGATATGCCCACGCGCGAGCGGTTAAGGTCATCTGGGGATTTTCCTGGTGCTGGGGACAGCCGGTCGATCCTGAGGATGAAAAAGATTTACAAAAATGGACGGCGACAGTTCTCGATACTTATGAACAACAATACCGTGATCTCGGATCGGATGGCATTTATTTCCAGGCTTTCACCGAAACAAGCGACACAACCGTGAAAGGCCGGTCCATATCGGATCTGGTGATCAACTGGGTTACGCAAATCAGCGCAGCCGTTTATGCGCGATATCCGGATTTGTGGATCCAGTTTGGTTTGCATGCCACATCGGTAAAATCGGAGAATAAGAAGTTTTCGGCAATAGACCCCCGGATGTCGATTGTTTGGGAAGATGTGGGCAGCTTTCCTTATCATTATGATCCGAAACAGAATGAAGACTTTGGCCAAACTCTTGATTATACGAAGGAATTGCTTGCGCTTCGCGGCGGTCAGGAAAGATTCGGCGCTGTATTCAAAGGTTTTACCGTATTGAACTGGCTTTATTTTGAACATCAGAAAGGCCCGTTTATCTTAGGGAAAGGATCTCCGGATTTTATCAAGCGGTACGCTGAGGAACGCCGGTTTTATTGGCGCTATGCCGCGCCGTATTGGATCACCCAGGCGGAACAATTAAAACAGATGATCGGCGCTATTGCGGCGGCGCCCATCGTTGACCGGCTTGTTGCCGCGCTTGTCGAAGACGGCCTCTGGGAAAGTGAATTGCATCTCAGCATGGGAATACTGGCAGAATTATTATGGGATTGCCGGGCCGATACTAAAGAAATCATTACGACACTGTGCCATAATGAGATGGCGCTTTGATCGCCATAAGGATGTTGGCACGCAACTCGGAGCAGGAGAAAGATGATGGAAAAGATCAATATTCTGGTGACGATTCCACTGGCGAATGGAGCCGACAAATTTATCAATCCAGATATCGTCAGGTGGATTGAAGAATTGGGGCCGACGACCTGGAATGAATCCGGTTCGCAATTCAGTCCGGAACAGCTCCGCCAGCAGTTGAAAAAAGCGGATGTCTGCATCACCGGCTGGGG
>CAYRWC010000314.1:0-3520 GCA_964427795.1 uncultured Oscillospiraceae bacterium
GTCTTGTAGATCATCACATTATACGCGCTGATACCGGGCAGGACCATCGGCCAGAGCGTATCCATCATGCCCATGCGCTGGATCAGAAGATAATAGGGGACCAGACCGCCGGAAAAAAACATGGTGATCACAAGAAAAATCGTCACCGGTTTGCGTGCCGAAAACACAGGAACAGACAAAGAATACGCAATCAAGCTTGTTGTGAGTAAGGTTATAAACGTGCCGACCCCAGCGTACAAAACAGTGTTCATATAGTATTGGAACATTTTGTTGCTGCTGAGTAAATACTGGTATGAAGAAAACGAAAAGCCCTTCGGTAAGAGGCCGATATTTTGTCCGCCAAGTATCGTCGAATCGGACAAGGACATCGACAGACAATAAATGACCGGATAAATAAACGCCATGGTCAGCAAGATAACCGTTATGTAAATGGCCGCCCTGCCGGCCTTCTCGCTGAAGGATTCTTTATAATGCATCTTGTTCCTCCCTGTATCATTGACCTTGCCGGGAAATGATTCTGACGGCGTTATAACTTAACCCATGTATTTTATGGGTTAAAATTCATCTATTTTTAGAGTCATGCTCTATTGATGGCCGGCTTGTTATCGATCAAAAAAGCCTTGTAAAAAGTCTTTCATTGAACCTTCATAACAAGCTTCCGCTAAAAACTCAATCCCTTGCTGACAGCCCCAGCTATAGTAAAGGATGGTCCTGCCCAGAAATTCGCATATTTCCAGGTCGCTGTTGTTGATATCCAGCGCTCTTTCAATTCTGCCGCGTTCATGTTTGGTTAAAAACGGATTGGCGATTTTTTTGTCTTCGTACGCGTCAAACATGAGCACAGGATTGACCGGGCTATATTCCCAGTCTATAAGATTCTTGCTGCGGGCAATGCAGTTTGTATAACACGGTCCCGGATTTGCCTCGAGATAAAGGACATAATAGTGCGGATCATCGGGCAGCGTATAAATCGCAGGACCGCCGGCATAACGGCCTTTCTGGAAAAAACAGTCTTCCGGCAGGAGCGTCCAGTGCTTCAGATCCGTCGACTGGGCAAAGCGAAAACAAAACTGTATGGGTTTTGCGACCTCAAGAAGCATGATATATCGATGATTGAGCTTACACAGCCCCGTATTGAAAACATTATTTCCCGCAATCGTGAGGCTGCCGTATAACTCCCAGTTATCCAAGTCGGCCGAGCGGAAGATATTCACGGTATCTCCGCCCCAGTCGTCATATGTTTTATCGATACCGCTCTCTGCGGTGGCGGATACATACATGAAATCACCGTCGACAAACGCCGTCCCGAAATGGTGATTTTGGGCAAAGGGCTTTGTCGCTTGGTTGGTATAAGTGTCTACAAAATGAAGATGCGTCGTTTCAACAGGATTTGCTTCATTATGTTTATGCGCGCGGAAATATTCAAGCCGATACAGTTTATCATGAAAGACTATGGGTGTCGTTTCAACGACATCACACTTGATCGTTCCGAGTTTTCTAATTGCCGGCTTTTTCGGTGCGTTGTAGTTGTCGTATTTTTCGTTCATATAAATCGGCATTCCTTTCAAACATATTCTCAATATCAGAAAAAGCTCTCGGCACCGACCTTACGATTGATCGTGTTCGTAATCCATAATATCGCGAAAGATAAAACTGAAGTCAGCAAGCCTACTGCCGAAGAATAACTGTATTGTCCGCCAAGCAAACCTCTTCGATAGACATAGGTGGATATCACATCAGCCGTTTCGTAATTGGTTTCGGAGTACATCAGCAGAATCTTTTGAAAATCATTGCCTAATATTCCTCCAACCGCAAAGATAAACATAATTTGGATGGTCGGCGCAATGCAGGGAATGGTGATCGATATCATCTGCCGCCAGCGTGATGCTCCATCGAGAATCGCCGATTCGTACAATTCCGGATTTGTACCGGAAATCGCCGCCAAATACAGAATAGAACAATACCCGATACTCTGCCATACATTTGATCCGATATACATTAATCTGAACCATTCCGGACGTTCCATAAAGCTGACTGCTTCGCCGCCAAACAGTTTGATGATATCGTTTGCCACACCGGACAAGGAGAATATTTCCTTCATCAATCCGACGATAATAACCGTCGATATAAAGTAGGGCATATAGGATATCGTCTGCGATGTGCGCTTAAAAGGTCCTTGTTTCAGTTCATTAAGGATCAGCGCAAGGATAATGGGCGCCGGGAATGAAAAAATCAAAGAATATAAACCCAAAAACACCGTGTTTTTGACGATTC
This sequence comes from uncultured Oscillospiraceae bacterium, assembly GCA_964427795.1. GTDB lineage: Bacteria > Bacillota > Clostridia > Saccharofermentanales > UBA5734 > JAYFQE01. The sequence goes on from CAYRWC010000314.1 coordinate 2,275, forward strand.
TCCAACAAAAAGGATCTCGGAAAAAAGATATAAAATGCTTGAGTCCGACCCAGGTGCTGCCCAAGATGCCCCTTGCGGGCACATAATTCTGAAAGGCCATCAGCACGCCGTACATCGGTATGTAGCAGAATACAAATACCAGGATAATGGCCGGCAGCGCCATTAAATAAAGCGCGCCTTCGCTTTTAATCACTTTGGAAACCGTATTGATTTGTGTTTTGGTTGCATCAGTCTTCATGTCTTTCCTCTTTGGTTTTGTTTTATGAACATGAACAGAAAAAGCATCGATGACTCTTAGAACATATCAGACCTAGCGTTTCATTGTAAATGCCGTTTAACTTCCTTCGTTCCCTTTTTTGGCAAAAACAATATAATTCGCCTGAAATCAACCTCGATTTCTACCACTTTACACAAAAAGAACAATTAGGCCTGGACGGTGAATCAATCTTCGTCGTGTCCTCGATCTTCGATCTGCGGAGCTCCTCAGATTGGTTCACCGTCCAGGCGATGCTATAGAGGGCAGGTGGGAACGGATGATGAACTAATCTTCGTCGTGTCCTCGATCTTCGATCTGCGGAGCTCCTCAGATTGGTTCATCATCCAGGCGATGCTATAGAGGGTAGGTGGGAGGAAATTTTATGTTTATCGAATTGGGTTTTAGCGATAACCTAAAATTTTAGTTTTTAGTGCCCGGTAACCTTTCTGATACGAATTAAGGCCGTAAGGCCGCAGATCTGGGCAACAGATCAGCCTCGTCATGTCCGCGGCCTTCGGCCTGTGGAGTTCCTCTGCTTGATTTGTTGCCCAGGCGATGCTATAGAGGGCAGGTGGGAACGGATGATGAACTAATCTTCGTCGTGTCCTCGGCCTAACGGCCTGCGGAGCTCCTCAGATTGGCTTTTAGGCAAGCGATAACTTAAAACACTAATCATAGGTAGCCGGAAGGTTACCGGGCACCTAGCTATAGGTTTATTAAAACCATAAACACTTTTATATTATAATTAATAAAATATAACTATAATACATTGGATTAATCACATGAAACCCTAAAATTATTGCACTAAAAATATTGGTAATTGTGATCTAGAAAGAATATTGCCCTGAAAAGGAAAATAATATATATTAAAAGAAAAAGAAGGTATATACATGATATCGACTGTCACAACAACCACGACCACTACAACCACCACCACTGCAGCCACGTCCGCAACAGCTGCCACTGCCGCAACAACTGCGGTGACTTCAG
>CAYRWC010000315.1:0-3488 GCA_964427795.1 uncultured Oscillospiraceae bacterium
CTCTTTTAAAAATATGTGGTTATCTTTCTTATTGACTTCTGATGCTCAGTTTACTAGACTTTAATTAATAAATCTGTTGGAATTCCAACGAAAGTGTGCTTTATGCAAAAATATCTGGCCGTTCTGAAAACTGTAGATTTGTTCAAAGGTATTGCCGAATCGGATTTGCAAACGCTTTTATCATGTTTGTCTGCAGAAATTCTACGTTATGATAAAGGAGAAACTGTATTTTTCAGCGGCGAGAGCATTGAGCGTTTCGGCATTGTTCTGTCGGGGCAAGTTCAGATCGTACACGATGATTATTATGGAAACAGAGACATTTTAGCTAATATTGATACCGGTCATCTATTTGGCGAATCCTTTGCCTGTTCGGATATGAATACGCTTCCGATCAGTGTGATCACTACGGCTGCAAGCGAGCTGCTCATGATCGATTGTTGTAAGCTTTCGGTTTCGTGTGCTAAAGCATGCGGCTTTCATAGCAGGCTTATACAGAATATGCTGAATATCGTGTCGATGAAAAACATCCTGTTGACGCAAAAAATAGAGATAACCTCGAAAAGAACGACGCGTGAAAAACTCCTGGCTTATCTTTCGACCGAAGCAAAGAAGGCGGGGAGCAATCGTTTTAGCGTGCCCTTTAACCGTCAGGAACTCGCCGACTATCTTTCCGTCGAACGCAGTGCTATGTCTGCCGAACTATCAAAGCTAAGGCATGACGGTCTGTTGAATTTTCATAAAAATCAATTTGAACTGTATGGCAGCCTATATTTAAAAAAACATTCTATGTAGTAAAATATAATTAAATGCGGAAAATTGAATAAAGGGGGCTATGTAAATGGGAAAAGCAACACAAGATCTCCGAAAGGAGCACGAAGCGATTCTTTTTGTTCTGCAGATACTCGATCAGATGATGCAATCGGATAGCAGCAAGACGGAATCTTTATTACGTTATTATAGCGAGCTGCTCTATTTTTTAAAAACATTTGCCGATAAGTGCCATCATGGCAAGGAAGAAAACTATCTGTTTATCGAGCTGATCCATAAAGGTATTCCGAATGAAGGCGGCCCGGTCGGCGTTATGCTCCAGGAACACGCGCAAGGCAGAGCGTTTATTGCGCAAATGAACGTTTATCTGGAGGATAAGGATCTTGTGCATTTCAATCAAATCGCTGTACAATACCGTGATCTTTTACGTCGCCATATCGAAAAGGAGAATAATGTCTTATTTGCGATGGCGGATCAATTAATCGATGAACCGGCACAGGACAAGTTGTTTGAGAAATTTGAACAACATGAAGAGCACGTGATAGGTCATGGTGTCCATGAGAAATTGCATGCCCTAATCGATACCTGGGCAGAGGCTTTTGGTGTGGAATAACCATCCATGGTTTTGAGAATCAACCGGTTAAATCGTAAACACTATGAACGTCGGCAGTGAAAATTGATTAGGGCCGGCGCTTGACAAAGGAATGCTCAAGCGTTAGAATTCTAACGAACGTTAAGTATAAAGGGCGGGAAATATGTCGGATAAAGATTTAAGAAAACGAATCAAGGAAGTAGCTGTTGAGCACTTCAACAACAACGGGTACTACGGAACGACGATACGCAACATAGCCGGCGACGTAAATTGTTCGTTACCGATGATTTATTATTACTATAAAAATAAAAAGGAATTGTTTGATGAAATCATAAAGCAGGAATTTTTTATTCTGATAAAAAAACAAGCGTCATGCTTAAAAATTGACCATATTATCGATTTTTATACGAAGTTCGTTTTTAACCTGAACGCCCTGAGCAATTATGATAAGCAAGTTTACCGACTCGGCATCAAGGTTTATCTGACTTTTGACGGCGATGAGGAACTGATGCGGCTTATGGATGAATGGGAAAAGACCATCATGCCGAGGCATGAACAGATTTTAAAGCCGTTTTTGAAAAATTCAGTTAACGATAAAGCCGTGGTGCGGACCTTGGTCCATTTATTGGAGACTATGATCGAAAATATCGTTGTAAAGGACAGGTTTCTGCCTGTGGAGGAAATCCGGCAGGAGCTTACCGTCGTTTTGCGTGACTGTGTTTAAGCGGGTTAATGCATTTTTGATATAAAAGAATTGAACGGAAAAAATTTTTTCTATATCTAACGAACGTTATAAAACATTATAAAGGAGAAGAAAAAATGGAAATCGAAAAGAAGTTCGTCATGCTGCAGAATACGTATGCTGTATCAGTCGCGGAAACAGTCAACACATACGATAAGTTAAAGGTGCTGGAGAAAGTTGTAGAAAGCAGGAAGGAAAGGCAAATGCAAGCGGCGCCTTATCTCAATCAGCAAATGGGTATTAACAGCGTCGAGGATGTTTTTAATCAGTTGTCGGAAGTTTATGGCTGCGCAAATTGGTCTGTGGAAAAAACGGCGGACGGATTCATAGCCACGGCGACTTCATGCAAGCTCTGCGCGCTGTCCCGGAAAATGGGCGGCGCGAATCCCTGCCATGGCTGGTGTCTGGATCCCATGATAGCGATGATTGCCGCTGCGGGCAAGATTGACGCCCGCTGCGTTACGGTAGAAAGCACCCTAATGACTGCCGATAGCTGTAAAATATTGATTCATGTCTGAATGTCGTAAATTGATGTATTCACCGCCTCAACTGGTTTATAATAAACCGGATGAATGAGGATGAGGTGGTGTTCAACATGAATAAATTTGGAAAAGCTCTGTGTTTTTTGTTCCTGATGACATCGCTGATCTGCTTGTACGGCTGTTATGGTCATGAATCGGTTTTTTCCGGCAGCAAAACCGGAAATGACAACCAGTTTCTGGTAGATTTCGATATTCTGAATACAACCGTATGCAGCACAATGCCTTTGGCAAAGGGCGATTCGGTTGAGGTGACTGTTGATATCACAAAGGGAGCCATAGACATCGCCGTCGAAAATGAACAGAAGGCTGTTATCTATCATAACAGCGATATGCTTCAAGGCAAATTCACGATCGATATTGCGGAAACGGATACCTATACGATCAATCTGACAGGCTATCAAGCCCAGGGAAGTGTGCATTTCAATAAGCGGTAGAACTTGTACGCAGGATATGCGGAATGCAATAAATTGTAAATTGAAACGGAGAGGAAAATCATGACGGACGACTGGTTTACAATCGGCAGGGTTGACGCGGATACATCGACGATCAGCGAATACAGGCATTGGGAAGAAACGCATTGCTATCTTCTGCAGGGCCGTGAAAGATGTTTGCTGATCGACACCGGGCTCGGTATTGGCAACATTTCCGAAGAAATCAAAAAATTAACCGATAAACCCGTGACAGCCGTGGCGACACATATTCACTGGGATCACATCGGCGGGCATAAGTACTATCCGGATTTTTACGCTCATGAGGAAGAATTGAACTGGCTGAGCGGAGAGTTTCCGCTAACCATGGAGCAAATTAAGGACATGGTAGTAGATCGCTGCGATCAGCCGGAAGG
>CAYRWC010000316.1:0-3485 GCA_964427795.1 uncultured Oscillospiraceae bacterium
CCTTGTGGATTTTGCCTGTGTAAAACAAAATCCGTTCGGTTGTCGTCGTCTTTCCGGCGTCGATATGGGCCATAATGCCGATATTCCTCGTATTTTCAAGCGAGAATTCTCTAGGCATCCAGTAAAGCTCCTCCCTGAATTACCATCTGTAATGAGCGAACGCGCGGTTGGCGTCCGCCATACGGTGTACATCTTCTTTTTTCTTGAATGCTCCGCCGGTGCTGTTGAAAGCATCGACAATCTCAAAAGCGAGGCGCTCGCACATGGTGCGTTCGCTGCGGCTCCTGGCGGTTGCCACCAACCAGCGGAGTCCAAGGGTCTGCCGTCTCTCCGGCCGTACTTCAATCGGGACCTGATAGTTCGCGCCGCCTACGCGCCGGGCTTTTACTTCCAGCATAGGCATAATGTTCTCCAGGGCTTTGTTGAAAACTTCCAGAGGATCCTGGCTGGTACGCTCTTTGACAATATCAAAGGCGCCATAACAAATTTTTTGTGCTACGCCCTTTTTCCCGTCCAGCATAATGTTGTTGACCAGTTTAGTCACGCGAACATCATGATAGATAGGATCAGGAAGCACTTCTCTTGTCGGGACATGGCCTTTTCTTGGCACTTGTCTTCCCTCCTCTCATGATAATGCGGGCTTGAGCCCGATACCATAGGTACTCACGATTTGGACCGTGTTTGTGCAGCTCATGCCATATCCACTTCCGTGTATGATGACAGTGTACTGATCACGCTATAGTCCAACCTGGCAGCTCCTACTTCTTGACTTTGGCTGCCTTGGGTCTCTTGGCGCCATATTTGGAGCGGCCCTGCAGCCGGTTGGCGACACCGGCCGTATCCAGGGTACCCCGGATAATGTGGTAACGCACACCAGGCAGATCTTTAACCCTGCCGCCCTTGATCAGGACAACCGAGTGCTCCTGCAGGTTGTGTCCGATTCCCGGAATGTAGGCTGTAACCTCAATCTGGTTGGTCAGACGAACCCTGGCGACTTTCCGCAGCGCTGAATTCGGCTTCTTCGGCGTTATGGTTTTAACAACCGTGCACACGCCGCGTTTCTGCGGTGAGGATAAATCAATCTCTTGCTTTTTCAGCGTGTTCATGCCCGATTGCAAAGCCGGTGAAGAAGACTTGTAGCTCTTGGAAGATCTTCCCGTTTTAACCAATTGGTTGAACGTAGGCATCAATACACCTCCTTTCTTGATTATGCCGTCTTTTCAGGCGTTCTCCGCTTTTTTAACAAATCTTAGACCACATAAAAAGACCCCCTGTGGGGTTTCAGGCAATTTAGTATATCACCGATCTTTCGAAAAGTAAAATATAATTTTGCCTCTAAAATGCCGAAATAAACGCTGTTTGACAGATAAAGATGATGCGCTTAGCATGGCACGGATATAAAGCAAACGCCGAATCAAAAAGCATGTTTAAGGCTGCGTCCGGTAAACCTGCCGGCCCCATGAGCCGATATCGTCCGCGAGCAAAAACATGGCGGCCGCGTGCATCCGGTTGCCGGCCTTAATATGCCGGAGAATCGCTTTCTGCAGATTTGTCGTCGCGTTCAACTGACGGATATCCGGTGCCACGACGTGGAAAACCCGCTCAAAAGTCTGCCGGTCGTCGGATCGGATCGGATAGAGGTACAATTCCCGCTGAAAACGGCTGATATTGGCATTTTCATCCAATATTTGCTGCAATTGCGGATCCAGCAGCCAGGACAGGCAAACGAAGGCGTGGACCTGCTTTTCCGGGAAATAAGTCTGAAAGAAAACCAGCGCCTGTTTGACGGATTCTCCGCAAGCCGCGTGGTCCAGCCGGCCGTCTTCCGGTATATGGACATCCAGGACGCCCATGCCGGGAGCCAGAACCTCCCGCCACTGATCCTTCATCAAGACGATCGGCGTTCTTTGCGCATTGCCGTCGGGAGTGACCGGATAACCCTGAATCCGGTCTTCCTGTTCAGTCAGGGTCGACGTCCAGGCGTTCTGCCGGTCAAATATGCCGTTTGTCCCGTCGACCTGGCCGTCGCCGCGATAAGTCATCCCGCCGGTCGAAAGCGCGCAGACATGCCGGCCGGCCGTTTGGCGATATACTTTAACGGATCCGGAAAACTCATTATACTGATACTGCAGCCGGCCTATCCGGAACAACTTGCCGAGAAACTGGCCATAAAGCCACCAATATTGGGCTAAACCGTAGCGGCCGTTTTTTCGGTTGTAGTCATCCATCCAGATCCGGACATCGCTGAGCGTTGCGCGCAGGATGTCGGGACTTATCGCGTGCTTTTGGTAATAAGCAGCCATTTCGGGCAATCCGGATAAAATGACCAGCGCCGGCAGCAAACCGGCCAGATTCGTCATCGCTATATTCGGTTCCGGCATGATAAACCGGTCGCCGACATATTCGTCGTCCGTATGATAAAGCAGCATATGGCCGGATTGCAGCAATGCCGCAAGGCCGGCGTTTGATTTGACCAGCTCCGCAGCCTGAATCAAGGCTGCCAAAGTCGCCGCGTCCAGCTGCAGGAATTCATTCATTTTCTGCAGATAGCCGCCGTCCAGAATTTCCATTTCGGGCTGTTTATCTGAAATGAGCAGATCGGCCCATCTTTGCTGCCAGATTTCCGGTATCTGACGCTGGTCAAGTCCCAAATCCATACAGATCCGGCCGAGGTCTGCTTTGGTTTCTAACGCTTCATGATTCATTCTATCATTCCATCTCTGTTTAAAGGATCAATTGCCGCCTATCAGTATAGCACAAGCATTCCGCCCATGGAGCATCGGCCCCGATAAATTTTGTTTTCATCCGGGCAATTGCCGGCCGGGCCGATTTCGGGTAAAATGGTCCCGGTATGTTTACAGGCGGGCAAGGAGGAAGTCTCATGGTTTATCGTCTTTTGGTTCTGGATCTGGACGGAACCTTGCTTCGTCATGATAAGTCGGTATCCGGCGCCAATCGCCAGGCTATACAGCTGGCACGGCAGAACGGCGTCCGCGTTGTTCTGGCAACCGGCAGGCCGCCGGTCGGAACCCGGGCAATCCAGGAAATTTTACGGCCGGCTTGCGATGATTACTTGATCTCCTTCAACGGAGCCCTGATCCAAAATCAGCGTACCGGCGCCGTACTGAGCCGGCATCATTTATCACGGAACGATTATGATCTGCTGGCGCCGCTCATTCATTCGCTGGGCCTGTTCGCCTATGCCTTCACCCAGGATGTCTGCATCGCTCCGGAATGGCATGAAATCGTCGATATTGAGCACCAAGTCAACGGAATCGACGCGAGAATCCAGAATTTTGCCGATCTGCCGCCGGAAGAGCCTTTAATTAAAATTATGGCGACGGGCACGCCTGACGAACTGGACCGGGCCATGGCGTCAATTCCGCAGGTCTGGCGCGAGCGATATTCCGTTGTCCGTTCGGCGCCGATCCTCCTGGAATTCCTTCATCCGCTGGCCAGTAAAGGGCAGGCGGTGCGCGAACTGG
>CAYRWC010000317.1:0-3464 GCA_964427795.1 uncultured Oscillospiraceae bacterium
TTGATACCAATCAATGTGGTGAGGACATACGAACCTATAAAGATTACCGTTCGATCTCCGATCCGAGCGTCGTCTATTACGACGGAAAATGGATCCTGTATCCAAGTTATTCGCTGGCTTATCTGACCGAAGATTTTGTCCATTGGAAACATATCGACATTGGCGTTCCGGATTTACGATACAGCCCCGCGATCGTATGCTTCCGCGGGAAATGGTATTTGCACGGACATGGTCTGTCGGAGATCTACAGCGCCGACAGCCCGCTTGGCCCCTTTACGTTATGCGGCCATTTGACCGATACGCACGGTCAGGTGCTGAAGGTCTGCGATGATTGTTATTTAGCGGACGGCGACCATCTATATTTCTATTGGTTCGGCCAAAAGCCGGCCAGCCAGGGTGTCGACGCGGAATTTATCAGCGGAACGATGGGCGCCGAACTCAATCCGGACGCACCGTGGCAGCTGCTGACCGAACCGGTGTGGCTCAATGAGTTCGATCCGTCCGTTCCCTGGCAGCGTATCGGCGAATATAACGAAAATGAGCGCATGGGCTGGATTGAAGGCCAGTGGATGACCAAAATCGGTTCGCGCTATTATTTAATGTATTCGGGCAGCGGAACGCGTTTCGGCAGCTATGCAAACGGCATAGCCATTTCGGAGGAAGGCCCTCTAACCGGTTTCGTCGCGCAGAAAAAGCACGATCCCTTTACCGAAAAGCGCTACGGGCTCCTGCGCGGAGCCGGACACGGCTGTATCGTCCAGGGACCGAAAAATACTTATTGGACTTTCTACACCTCGATCTTTTGCTACAATCATCCGTATGAACGCCGGATCGGCATGGATCCGGTCGGCATAGACGAAAACGGCGAGCTGTATTGTCCGGCGGTCACAGATAAGCCGCAGTACGCGCCGGGAGTCCTGGCCAATCCGGAATTGGGCAATGACGCGGGACTTTTGCCGCTGACGTTTTTGCAGCGGCCGAAGGCAAGCAGCGCGGTTCCCGGAAGAGACGCCCTGTATGCTTCCGACGACAGCGTTTTGACCTGGTGGCAGCCGGAGAAGGACGATCCCGAAAAAAGCATCACCTTCCCGCTCGGAACATTGACCGGCTATCTGGTCGAGTCGCTGCGCATAATCTGGCGCGACATCAATATGGAAACGCTCGACGGCATCATGCCCGGGCCGTTCCAATACATTGTCGAGTACGCGCCGTCCGCCGCGGCGGATGAATGGTTGATGCTGGTCGACGCAGCAGACAACGAGACGGATCTCTGCATTGATTACCGGCAATTTGATCCGGTCAAGGTTTATGCGGTACGGCTGCGGATCCTTGGCGCGCCGCAGGGCATCGAACCGGGTTTGGTCAGCCTGACCGTCTTCGGCAAGTGCGCGCACGAAAAAGAAAGGAAATAAACACTTGACAGAATTCTTTACCGCCGCCTATCCTTATCTGTAAGATATGGATGCCGCGGCACGGTAAAGTGAGGATAATCGGTCATGAGCTCTTTTTCGCAAAACCCCTATGATATCGTCATCATCGGAGCCGGTGTGATAGGGAATGCGATTGCCCGCGAGTTGTCCCGTTTTCAATTGAAAATCGCCGTTCTGGAAAAGGAACCCGACCTCTGTCTGGGGACAAGCGGGCGCAATTCGGGTGTTCTGCATGCCGGCTTCAACAGCCGGCCGGGAACTTTGATGGCTCGCTTTTGCGTCGCCGGTTGTCTGGATTTCGATCGGACGGCGCGGGAACTGGCGATCCCTTTCAACAGAACCGGCAAGGTAGTCGTCGGCTTTGATGATCAGGACCGGCAGGGACTGCTGGCTCTGAAAGCGCAAGGCGAAGCCAACGGCGTTCCGGGTCTGGCCATGATCGGTAAATCGAAGCTGGCTGAACTGGCGCCGCATATTCGCGGTGAGTTTGCCCTGTTTTCCCCGATGACCGGCATCGTCAATCCTTTTATCTATACCGTCGCTTTGGCCGAAAATGCTTGTCAAAACGGCGTGAAGTTCTTTTTTAATCAAGAAGTAACCGGCATCCGGCGTTCGGAATCAGATTATGAAATACAAACCGGCTCCGGCCGGTTTGCCGCCCGCTGGGTGATCAACAGCGCCGGTTTGCAGGCCGATATGATTGCCCGCCTTTTCGGTGTTGCCGATTATTCCATTTTCCCCTGCCGCGGCGAGTATTACCTTCTCGATAAACAGGTCGGATCCTATCTGCCGATGCCGGCTTATCCGGTCCCCAATATCCGCGAAGGGGGTCTCGGCGTTCATCTGACGCCCACGACCGACGGCACGGTCTTGATCGGACCCAGCACCGAATATATCGACGAAAAAGACGATTATGCCACAACGCGCGGCACGCTTGATCTGCTGCTGCGAGACGGCGGCCGGATTTTCCCGTATCTGCGGCCGGAATACATCATCCGCAATTTTTCCGGCATCCGACCCAAGCTGGTTAGTCGGGATCAGGGCGGTTACGGCGATTTTGTGATCGATACACGCCGGGAATTGCCTCATGTCGTCCAGCTGATCGGCATGGAATCCCCGGGGTTGACCAGCGCCGTGCCGTTAGCGCGCCATATAGCCTGTCTGATCGGCGAACAGCAGGATTTGGCCGTCAATGAGCAATTCTGCCCGACGCGCCCGGGTTTGATCTCTTTTGCCGCTCAATCCGATCAGATCAAGCAGGAGCTGATTAACGGCAATCCGGATTATGGCGAAATCATTTGCCGGTGCGAACAAATCAGCAAAGCCGAAATTCTGGCGGCGATCCGCGGACCGCTCGGCGCCCGGACGCTTCACGGCATCAAGGCCAGAACACACGCGATGATGGGACGCTGTCAGGGCGGCTATTGTCAGACCCGTCTGGCCGAAATATTGCAAACGGAGCTGAATCTGCGGGACGAAGAGGTTTTGCTGTCGCGCGGCGGTTCGGCTTTGTTTACAGGAAAGGTCAGGGAGATATGATCCGCGTCGAAAACAAAACCGTCATCATTATCGGCGGCGGGCCGGCCGGTCTGGCCGCTGCCGTAAAACTGCGCGAAATGGGTCTCTCCGATATTCTGATTCTGGAACGGGAAAAACAACTGGGCGGTATTCTCCGCCAGTGCATTCATGACGGTTTCGGCTTGTCCCGTTTCCAGGAAAGCCTCAGCGGACCGGAATACGCCCGGCGGTTTATCGCGGAAGCCGATCGTTTAGGCGTCGAATATCAAACCGATACGACGGTTTTACAGATAACACCCGGACGGCAGGTCTATACCGCGTCAAAAACCGGTTATCGGATATACCAGGCGCAAGCCGTCGTCCTGTCCATGGGCTGCCGCGAAAGGACCTGCGGCGCGCTCGCCATTCCCGGAACGCGGCCGGCCGGCATCTATACCGCCGGTGTGGCTCAGGCTTTCATCAATCTGAAAAACCGGATGATCGGCCGAAATATCGTCATTCTCGGCTCCGGCGACA
>CAYRWC010000318.1:0-3447 GCA_964427795.1 uncultured Oscillospiraceae bacterium
ATCGTATTCGTTTTTTTCGCCGACGCACTCCATTAAGAGTTTCATACAGCCGTTAAATACATAATTCTGTCCTTGTTCCGGGTATTGCAAGGGATGGATTGGAATATGGTTTATGAGTGTGCGCGGCATATCGAATCCTCCTTTGAATCAATAGGCTAAACTATATTGACGGATGAGGACGACTGATTTTTATAGTTCGATTACGCTGCCATCATAGGCCAGCTTCACGGGTATGTCACCTATGTCGTCGGCAAGTTGAAGAATCGAAGGAATCATCTTGCCTTGATAGTGGTTAACATAGACCATTTTGGTTTTGCAGGCTTGCAAATGCGGCAAATAATCCGTCGCGTTAAAATGAGCGCTTTCGCAGACAATCAAATCTGTTTCGCGTTTTTTGGCTATTGCAGGAAAATCCTGATCAGGATGTCTTAAATCACCGGTAAAGAGAATAGATTTCCCTTCTGCCTCGATAAAGAACGCATAAGAACGCTCGGCGTGAAGCGTCGATATAGCCGTCACTTTAATGAAACCGTCATCGAAAACCACGCCGGGTTGAATTTCTTCGTAGTGTATTTCGCGAGCCGAACTTTGCGTTACATTGATCCAATTCTCGATTACTTTTGCGCCTTCAATATTAGGTAAGCAGATTGTAGGATTCGCAGTCTTGAAATACCAGCTGATCAGGTCGACAAAAGATATTAAACCATTTGTGTGGTCGCCATGCATATGGGTGATAAAAACACCTTTTACAGCGTCGACGGGGATTCCTGCCGTGACTAAGTAGTCGATAGACGGCGTACCCATGTCGATGAAATAGTAGCGGCCGCTGATTTCGATCATCGTGCATGAGCATTTTCTGTTAGGTTCCGGTACGCCGTGACTTGCTCCGATAAAGGTGATTCTCATAATCCTGTCTCCTCATAAACTGTTTTCTCGGGCCTTACAATTTATCCTTATTATATTATAATAGAAGAAGAAAAACCTTGCTTTATTACTAACCGGTCCGACCTTTTTTATACCACTGCCCAGCATCATCGCGCGTATATCATGGAACTGTCATATTTCAAGACCAGATTAATCTCAAGCTAACGCACACCATGCCTAAGTGATAGACAACCGAGGTGACAGCCGTGCATGATATGACTCCTCCGGAAAAGGCAGAATATCTGCCGCCCATTATTGGGCGGGAGTCCGAGCTGATCACGCTTCAGAAACGCCTGCTTCAAAACGAGGTTCGGCTCTTAATGCTTACCGGCGCTGCCGGCGTCGGCAAGACCCGGTTGGCTTTGGCCCTTTTAAATCATGTGCGCTCTTCGTTTGCCCAGAGTATTTATGTCGATTTAACGCCGCTGAAAGAACCGGAACAAGTGATACCTACGATAGCCCGAGCTTATGATGTCAAGGAAGGAAGCCCGGGATTGCTGACCCAACGCCTGGCTGAGGCTATCGGCGTTTCTCAATTGCTGTTGGCGTTGGACAACTGCGAACATGTTTTGAAGGCTAAACCGGAAATCAATCTTCTGCTCAGCGCCTGCCCCAATCTGAAAATACTGGCAACGAGCCGCGAAATTTCTAAGCTGAAATGGGAGTGGGTCTTTCCCGTTTCTCCATTAAAAGTGCCAAACTTGGAAGCGCCTCAGGAGCTTTCTGCGTTATCGAAAGTACCCTCCGTCGACCTTTTTGTTCAACAAGCGCAAAAACGCGATCTTGATTTTAAGCTGACGGAAGAGAATGCCTTGCTGGTGGCTAATCTTTGTGTCCGAATGGATGGTTTGCCCCTGGCGATTATCTTGGCAGCCAGTCAAGGCGGTTCATGGAAATCAATTGAATACTTTAAATCGCTCAACACAAGACTGAGTTTGGAAGAACCGGGAATCCGCGATGCCTGCTTCAGACACAGCACGCTGCAAACCGCTCTTGATTGGAGTTATACCTTGCTGGATGCTGCGGAAAAGACGCTTTTTAACAGACTTTCTGTCTTTCAGGGCTCATGGACGCTGCAGGAAGCCGTCGGCATCTGTTCCGGGGATCGCTTAAAAAGTCAAGATATCCCTGCTCTATTGGATCACCTTGTCGAGGCTTCGCTTGTGCAGGTAGATAAACGAGCCGGAAAAGGAAAAATTTACCGGTTCCTTGAGACGGTTCGCGTTTATGCCCGGATGAAACTTTGTGATTCTGAAGAAGAAGAACTGATGCAGCGCCAGCACCGCGACTGGTTTTTGGTCTGGACGGAGCAGGCTGAGTTCGGTATTTGGGGTCCAGAAGCGCCGGATTGGCTGGAACAGATCGAGATGAATTATGAGAACATCCGGTCCGCCATGGAATGGTGCCGGGATACACCGCAGGAAGCGCAAGGCGGATTGCGGTTATGGGCGGCTGTCGTCAGCTTCTATGATTTAAAAGGACATGTCGCCGATGGGATCGCGCTGGCAAAACAGTTATTGGCGCTGGCTCCGAACCCCACAGTCGAACGAGCCAGGACCCTGCTGCAGGCCAGCGTCCTTTCCAGAAGCCAGGGAGATTTGGCGGGCGCCCGTCTCCTGGTTGAAGAATGTCTGACATTTTCCGCCGACTTGGGCGATGTTTTTGATTCGATCTGCGCGCTTTGTACTTTGGGATCCCTTGAACATATTCAAGGAGATTATGAAAAAACAGAAAAATACTTGGTCAAGGCCTGCGCTTTGTCCAGGATGCATGTCGAACATGAACCCCGGGTGCTGTATATCTCTCTTTTTTGGCTGGGGGTCTATTACTGCTTTCAAGGTCAAAATGATCAGGCGGTAACTCATTTGGAGGAAGCCTTATGTGTTGCCCGGCAACAGGGCTGCATTCTCTTTGAATCAAGGATTCTGGCCGTTATGGGGCGCGCTTTGGTCGGCAAAGGCGACTTCAACCGTGCAAAAGCCATATTGATTGAGGGAATTTACGCAGCCAGGAAGCTTAAATATTATGAAATTATCGCTCTCTGTTTCGAATATTCAGGTCAGGCGGCCTGGCTGCAAAGAAAAAAAGAACTTACCGGCCGGCTTCTCGGAGCAGCGGCGGCGCTGAGGACTTATGTGGGCGTCGTTTATTGGTTTCCCGATTCCAATTATTCCTTAATATCGACTGCGCTTGAATCGGAGAGGCAGACAAGATATAAGCCGGCCGACAACATGCTGCCGGAGCAAATCACCGAATGGGCGTTTGAGGCGATCGAGCCGCAAAAAAACACATCGAAAACTGAATGCGTTTCCATAGACTCGCCGGGGATGCTTTCGCTTCGTGAAATGGAAATTACAAGACTGATTACACAAGGGTTCAGCAATCGTCGGATCGCCGAACAGCTTGTTATTTCACGCCGTACCGTTGATGCCCACGTTCGGCATATCCTGATCAAATTAGATATCAATACCCGCGCTCAGGTTTCCGCCTGGTATACACAATATGACGATTCCCGAAAACCGC
>CAYRWC010000319.1:0-3447 GCA_964427795.1 uncultured Oscillospiraceae bacterium
AAAGCCAAATATTATGAGGGGCTGAAAATTCCTACCTTCGAAGAATTTCTCACGTTGACCAAGCCCTATGAAACGCTGCTTTTTTCCGTGGAAATCAAAGAGGAACCCAATGATATCGCCTGCCTGGATGCCGCCGTGGCCATGACCGAAGCCTTTGGCATGACTGATCGCTGCGTCTTCACTTCGTTTAACGCCGCGGTTACCGATCATATCCACGACCGTTACGGGCTGCCTAATCTCGGTTATAGCGCTCAGTATATGCACAATGTCCGGCCGGACTCCTTGTCCAAGCTTTGGTCTGTAGGCGTGCCGATGCAGGATGTGACGCTGGAACACACCGATTCCTGGCGCGCGATGAAGATCTGGCCCTGCGCTTTTTGTGCCGATACGGCCGAGCAAATGATCCAGTGTCTGGAAAACGGCGCGGCTATGGTCACCTGCAACGATCCGGTTCCCGCGCTACGGATAGCCGGAGAACGCGGCTTGCGGCGTTAACGGCCGGACATGATGGACGAAAATCAACGTCTTATACTTGACGAAGCGCTTGCCGTTTATGGCTTTCGGGACAGCGACGCCGAGTTGATCCGTCATAACGAGAATATGACCTTCCGCGTCGGCAGCCATTATCTCCTGCGGATTCATAAGCATCAAGAAGGCTTCACGACCGACCTGATCTATGAAGGTCTGAACCGCGCGCAGCTTTACGCAAGCGAGATTGCGTTTATTACCCATCTGAAAGCTTGCGGACTGAATGTCCAGACGCCGGTTCAAAATCTGAACGGCGAATGGGTGACGCGCTTGTCCGGCGGCGTTCCGGCCACAGTTCTGACTTGGCTGGAAGGACATACCGTCGATAAAAGCGAGCTGCTTCCTTCATTATGCCGGAAAATCGGCGTCATGACCGCGGAACTGCACCAGGCGTCACGAAACTTTCCATCTGTTCCCGCCCTGAGGTATGACGGCCTTCTGTGCGAACGCCTGAAGCGCAAACTGCCGCAAATGGTTTGTGCCGGTACGATCAGCCGGGAACACAGTGATATCATGGCAGCCGCTCTGGATATGATCATCGATTTTCTCGGACAGACGGAAGATCAATTCATCCTGGTTCATTCGGATCTTTCCTGCTCCAATATGCTGATCACCGAAACGGAGCCGGCGCCGATAGACTTCTCGCTCTTTGGCTACTGTCACCCGATGATGGATATCAGCGCGCTTTACTGCTGCATCGGCGGGAGCGTCAACCGCAAAGCTATTGCGGATGGTTATACGGCGGCCGGAGGCACGTTCGGTCAACGCGCCGTCGATTATACCTTCGCGTTGAATGTACTGCTCGGTATCATGCTGCATTGCGAGAGCTGGACAAAGGAAGATTGGTTTACCGAGAAGCTTGCAGGTTGGTGTAAAAACATTTTTATGCCGCTCACGCAAGGCTGCGCCGTCGTTGATCCGGCTGTCCGCGCCGTCTGCGCGGCAGAAAAGGATATTCCGGCCTGGCTTGCGCTTGTTCAAGCCGTCGCCGATGATTTCCCCGGTTTGGACATGGATGAGTACGCCAGAATATTGGATAAGAACATCGCCCGCCAAACCGCGCTATGTGTCCGCGAGGACGGTAAGCTGGCCGGCATTCTGCTTTTTTCACCAAACCGGCGCGAGCTCTCCTGCATGGCTGTACATCCTGAATACCGCCGCAATCAGATCGCGTCGGCGTTGATA
The DNA here is from genome assembly GCA_964427795.1 of uncultured Oscillospiraceae bacterium. Classification (GTDB taxonomy): domain Bacteria; phylum Bacillota; class Clostridia; order Saccharofermentanales; family UBA5734; genus JAYFQE01. The sequence continues at coordinate 1,714 of CAYRWC010000319.1, forward strand.
ACGGAAATGCTGCGGCGGATGCCGGAAGGCGACATACACGTCACGACGTTCCGCGAAGGCGATGCCAAAGGCACGGCGCCCCGGGCTTTGTACCGGAAGTTCGGTTTCGAGCCGGCCGAACTGCTGACGGAATTCGATTACCCGGTGCAGCGTTTTGTTTTGCACAGGAAATAAATAAGCCAGGATTAATGCCTCACGCTTTCCCGGATGATAAAATCCGCGTTGACCTGCAGTTTGCCGATCTTATTGTCCAGATTGCCGGTCAACAGTTGGTAAGCCAATTCGCCCATCCGCCTTAACGGCAGACTGAAAGTCGTCAGCGGCGGATGGCAGTAGCGGCTCAGTTCGCTGTTATCGAAGCCGACAACCGAAACATCACCCGGTATGGACAAACCTTTTTCCAGAATCGCCCGCATGGAACCGATGGCATACATGTCGGATGTCGCAATAATCGCGTCGGGCACGGTCTGAGATAAAATCAGGTTCATCTGGATATAGCCGGCTTCCATCATGTTCATCTGACTGTCATAAGAAATGCAGACATGATCCTCGCAAGGCAGGCCGGCTTCGTTCATGGCCGTTTGATACCCCCGCAGCCGTTCCTGCAAACTGAAGGTCCATAAAGGCGGCGTGATATACCAGATGTTTTTACAGCCTTTGCCGATCAGGTAGGATGTAGCCTGGTGAATGCACTGTTCGTTGTTGATCATGATCTGCGGATATTGGTCGGCATAGCCGTACAGCTTGTCGACCATGACCAGACTGCTGTGGTTCAGCATCTCAATCAGATCGTCGTCCAGCACGGTTCCGATAAAGGCATAGCCGGAGGTTTGGATACCGCGCAGAAAACGCAGTTCGGCTTTCTCGATATCGTAGTCATGGCGGGTTTCCGAGATATGCAAGACGATGTTCTGTTTTGTACACAAATCGCGTAGGCCGCGTACAATACCCAGATAATACGGATTATTTAAGTCCGGAATCAAGGCTGCGAAGATATCATGCTGCCCCTTGCGCAAAGTCGTTGCGTATTCATTGGGAACATATTTAAGCTCGTTGATCGCAGCCAGAACCTTGCGCCGGGTTTTTGCAGCAACCTTGGGACTGCCGCTGATCACCAGCGAAACGGTGGCAATCGACACCTCGGCTTTCAAGGCTACATCCTTGATTGTGACTTTCGAGAATCCACTCATAATCAGTCGCTTTCCTTTGCTGTTTATTCGGTCGGATGTACTGCCTCTTCTGCTCATCCTGGTGTCAATTGCATTTTTCGATTATAACAAAACCAGGCCGAAAATTATAGGCATTCCAGCTGTTCTTTTCCTGACGGTCAGTCGTCGAATTCGACCGTCACGGCAGACAGCCTGGGCGTGCCGCAGCCGCATGGTGCATCCAGGGTCAATCGGTATTGGATATATTTGCGGCAAGGGCCCCAGGATGATAAATCCTGGCCGTTGATAACCGTATCGGACCATTTGTCCTGCAGCAATTCAGCTTTCGTGCCGCCCTGGCGAAGCTGCAGGCTCACGCCGCAATAGGACGGGATATCGCCTTCCCAGCTGATTCTGCGGATTACGGCGGAAGCCGGCGCTTCATAAATTTCGGATTCATAATACTCATGGTTGCTCCGGTCCATGATGTTGCCCGGATCGACGATGCTCATGCCGTGAGGGCCGGTTGTCGGCAGGATCGTTTTCCGGGCGTCGCTCAACCCATCGGGTCCGCCCCAGAAAACAA
>CAYRWC010000320.1:0-3445 GCA_964427795.1 uncultured Oscillospiraceae bacterium
ACATTGTGGACTATTCGGAACAAGAAACAAATTTGCGCCGTATCATGTTGAAACAATCCAAAAAAAGCGTGTTTTTATGTGACAGCAGTAAATTCGGTAAATCTTCGCTCTTTAATTTATGTCATATAAACGAGATCGACTATATTGTTTCCGATCATTTTCCTGATGATTTTAAGGACAAATGCAAAGCCGTGCTGATCAGCGCTATATGACCATGTTGATACAGACCAATATAATTCCGAGTACAGGGTCAATTATATTCCGGCAGGGTATATTCCGGCGGTAGCATCGAGAATATAAGACGACTTGCGTTCAGCAAGAAATCCCGTTAAAATTCTTGTGAGTTAATGGAGAAAGGAATCTTGTAGCTGCCACATTGCGTGAAATATATTATTATTTTGTTTGTAGAAATACATCGCCGCATTGGGGATCGAAAGGCAAGACATCAGAAGGCAGCCGGGCAAGGTGAATAAAATGGATAAAAAATGGCAGGCTCAATGGATTATGGATCCGGAATTTTATGGCCGGCCGCATCTGAACGTTTTCCATAAGGAAATGGAGAACCCGCAGCTGCCGAAACACAGGGACGACTTGAAGAACAGGCATATGCTGGTTCGCAAAGTGTTCAATCTGGATCGTTTGGACGGCCAGGCACCGGCATTGCTGGATATCACCGCGGACGATTATTACAAACTATATATAAACGGGCATTTTGTTGCGCAGGGGCCGGCGCCGGGTTATTATTTCCATTACTATTATAATCGGCATGATATATCGGCTTGGCTTCGTCCCGGCAGAAATGTCATTGCGGTTCATGTGTATTATCAGGGTTTGATCAATCGGGTCTGGAACAGCGGGGATTACCGGCAGGGCCTTATCGCGGAACTCCGAATAGGCGGCTGCCTTATCCTGAAAAGTGACCGCAGCTGGAAATACAGCATCAGCAAAGCTTATGGCTCCGGCGGCCTTATTGGCTATGAAACGCAATATCTGGAAAATATCGACGCCCGCCTGCTGGAGCCGCGATGGCGGGATCCGGATTTCGACGATCGGGAATGGCAGACGGTATGGGAAAATCCCGCAGATGATCATCGGTTGATTTTTCAGGAAACCCGGCCGGTCGATGTTTATTTACTGAAACCGCTTTGTGTGACAACTAAGGCTCCCGGTCATTATCTGGTTGATTTTGGTCAGGAGATAACCGGATCCCTTACAATGGAGGCGCACGGCAGCAAAGGCCAGGTGATTGAACTGCGCTGCGGCGAAGAGATGGCCGATCAGGATACGGTTCGGTATAAGATGCGCTGCAACTGTGATTATCAGGAATTCTGGACACTTTCCGGATGTGATAAAGATGTACTTGAATTTTTCGATTACAAAGCATTTCGCTACGCTGAAGTAATCGGACCGGAGGGTACGGTTCTACCTTCTACTATAGCAGCACGAGTCCAGCATTATCCAATGTCTGATTCAGCTTGTATATTCGAGTCTTCCAACCTACTGTTGAATCAAATCTGGCAGATCTGCCGAAACGGTGTCAAATATGGCACTCAAGAAACATATCTTGACTGTCCCAGCCGGGAAAAGGGCCAGTATCTTGGTGACGCAATGATTACTGCGCCTGCGCATCTGTACCTTTCCGGTGATCTGGACTTATATAAAAAACAAATTAAGGATTTTGCCCTTTCATCGTTTATTTGTCCGGGCTTGATGGCTGTAGCTCCGGGCAGCCTGATGCAGGAAATTGCCGATTTTTCCATGCTTTGGCCGATGCAGCTGCTGAATTATTACCGCCACAGCGGCGATTTGGTTTTCTTGGGCGAAATGGCTCCGATCGGACAAAAAGTCCTGGATTATTTCCAGCAGTACGCACGTCCGGACGGGCTGTTGGAAGCAGTTGATGAAAAGTGGAATTTGGTCGACTGGCCGGAAAATCTGCGCGATGATTATGATTTTGCTTTAACTAAACCGATCGGTCCCGGACTGCATAATGTGGTCAACGCTTTTTATATCGGCCTGGTTGATTCAATGAACCAAATCAAGGATATATTGGGTATCCCTTACCAAAACCGGCTGTCTCAGCTCAAGCAGGCGTTCATCGATACATTTTACCGTAAGGAACAAAAACTCTTTGTCGATTCGCCACAATCAGCACATGCATCATTACATTCAAATGTCCTGCCGTTGTTTTTCGGTATCGCTGAAGAATCTACAAGGCCGGATATTGTTTCATTTATAAAAGGGAAAAAATTCAGCTGCGGTGTCTATATGAGTTATTTTGTGCTTAAAGCGCTGGCCGGAACAGGTGACTTTCAGGCTGTATATGATTTGATCACCATAGAGGAGCGGCAATCTTGGGCCAATATGCTCAGAGAAGGCGCCACAACCTGCTTTGAGGCATGGGGAAAAGATCAGAAAGAGAATACCAGCCTGTGTCATCCTTGGGCAAGTGCGCCGATTCCAGTCTTGATCGAAGATATCATCGGCCTCAGACCGCTGACTCCCGGATGGCATGAAATATGCTTCAAGCCGCATATCCCACCCAATCTTCAGTGGCTGAAACTGGAGTTTAAGTCGCCGGCCTGCAGAATCAAAGTCATCATCTAAGACGGCCAAGCGGCAATCGAAGCAGACGAACGAATCAAGGTCAGGTGCTAAGCCGGTCGTAAGGCCGGCGATTACCACATCGTCGGCCAACGCCGGTCGGATGACGAACCTTTTCAGGGGTTGTTTATCCTTGCCACTCCTTTTTCAAGATAGCATACTGCATAGTGTTTTCATAATGCGGAGTTCCGTCCGGGTTACTGACAAAAGAAATGAAATCCATAAAAAGCCCCTCCTTGCGCATTCCAAGTTTTTCGCAAAGATGCTGGCTAGGAAGATTATAGTCTTCAGTATAAGCATAGATGCGCCTTGCGCTTTTCTCACGAAACAGATAATCAAAGAAAGCATGAGCCGCTTCATACGCATAACCTTTTCCATGATAAGATTCATTCAACATCCAACAGGGGCTGAAAGTATCGCGCGGCGAGTTTGCTTCATTCGGTGAACCGTGACGATCATCGCTCTCTGGATAGGCATCTATCTCGCCGATGACCTTGCCTGTATCTTTCAGAACGATGGCAAAATAGTATTCCGTTTCACCAATTCGTTTTTTCATTTCTGCTTTGGCTTCCTCAAGCGAATTTAACTTCATACAAGCAAAGCAGTTTACCATTGGCTGTTTTAGGTAATCAAATACGTCTGCTGCATCGTTCTCAATGAAAGGACGTAGGATCAATCTTTCTGTTTCTATCATAAGCTTTATCTCCTAATTCTTAATTATCATGTAATTAATTTTCGTTCTCTGGCGAACAAATCGCTTGTTCTTATTCATAAGGATCATTACGATTGTCAAAACTGTCGCTAATAGTACCGCTGTTGGATCGTTGCGCTACAAGACTGT
>CAYRWC010000321.1:0-594 GCA_964427795.1 uncultured Oscillospiraceae bacterium
TACCGAAAACCGCTTATATTTATCTGGATAAAAACGATATCGATCCATGGATCAACCCACTCGCCGCAGCCGGAATCACCCGGGTCCTGTTTCACAGCAAAAAAGACGTCGATCCGGGACAGCTTGACGCGTGCCGGAAAGCCGGTCTGGAAACAGCCGTCGCGTGCCCGATGATGATCTTTGGCAAAGGGATTCATTGGCTTCACGCCAAAATAGCTGGCGTCCGTTAATGATATCCTTTCCGCTGACCAGAACCCGATTATCCAATGAGCGCGTGATGGCGGCGCTCCTGACCGTATTGCTCCTGTACAATTTGCCGCGCTGGATCGCCAGGCCGGCCGATGCGGGAAGCGCCTTGCTTCTGCTTCTGTTCGGGCTTGTCCTGGATACGGCGGCGAATTATATCCGTTTCCGTCGTCCCCTGTGCGCCGTGTCGGCCGCCGTCACGGTTATGGTTTTATACACCCTTTCCCCGGGAACGCCGATGTGGGGCGAATGGCTGGCTATAACGGCGGCTCTGCTGCTTGGTAAGCATCTCTGGGGCGGAACCGGCAAAAATCCTCTCAATCCCGCTATGGTCGGCCTTTTGATTTT
>CAYRWC010000321.1:610-3438 GCA_964427795.1 uncultured Oscillospiraceae bacterium
CTCGAAATGCCGGTGTTTACCGCCTCCGCCTGGCTGCTGCCGGCTATCGTTTTGTCGCTGCCTTTTATCCTTTTCCGGCCTTTCGCCGCTGTCGGCCTGATGAGCGGAATGATGGCGGCGCTTTTGCTGCATCAGAATCTCACCTGGACAAGTATTGCCGCTTATGGCGTTGTTTTGTGGGGTTGTCTGGTGATCACCGATCCGGTTACGACAACAGCCAAGCTGCTGACAGGAGCGGTCGTCGGCTTGCTGGCAGGATTTTTGCCTCTGGCGGCCGGCAATTCGACAGCTGCCATGGCACTGGGCATTTTGGCCGCCAATAGCCTCTCGGCTGCGGCAGACCGTCTGAGCAACCGGTCCGGCTTGCCGATCCGCTTAAGATTCGGCAAACGCCAGTCGATTCCATTCGACCGCGAAAGCACGGTTTATCTTGATATGACCGGCGATGCGCCGCCCGCCGGCGCCACCGCGGATCTGCCGGATGATATGCCGGCCGAGGAAATTTTGCGGCGTATCGGCCGCAACAATGTCTTTGGTTTCGGTGGAGCGGCTTTCCCCGCGGAAAAAAAGATCCGCGCGGTCATGAACGCCGAATCCACCGCCAAACACTTGATTGTCAACGGCGTCGAGTGCGATCCCGGCTTGATCCATGATAAATGGCTCATGACGCATCATAGCCATGAGATTATGCAGGGCATAGTATGGCTTTGCCGGTGCGTACCGTTCACTACGGTAACCGTCGCCGCTAAAAACATCGACGGATTGGCTTTTTCTCCTCCGGTGCGTCTGCGTCGGGTTCCGGATTATTACCCGGCCGGCGCGGAGAAAATATTGATTCGGAATATTCTAAGGATCAGTCTGGATCATGACGCCATCCCGGCGGCCGAAGGAATTCTGGTATTAAACGCGCAAACCGTTTTTTCCATTTATGAAGCCGTCTGCTTGGATCGCCCGGCAGATTCCCGTTTGATAACCCTTGCCGATATGAATGCGAATACCGGCCGGGTTATGCGGGTCAGACTTGATTCAAAGATTCAAGACATGATGGAGAAAGCCGGATCTGCCGGCACTTTTGCCGGCGGCGGGATGATGAACGCCCGGATCGCCGATGCTGACGCGGTTGTCGGTAAAACCGTAAACTTCCTGGCAGCCGGTCGCTATCCCCACTATAAAGAATCGCCGCAATGTTCGCGATGCGGGTTGTGCAGCGCCGTATGCCCGGCGCGGCTGCCGGTGCGTGAACTGGCCAATTTTATTGACGAAGGCAAACCGGAGCGAACCTTGCGGTTCCATCCTGAGCGATGCATCGCTTGCGGCAGCTGCAGCTATGTATGTCTGGCCGGTAAAAATCTGGCGGCTAAAGTAGCGGCGGCAAAAAAACAGCAGAGCTTGCCGCCGGCGCCATAAAAGAAAACGTCGGCAGCGATTGCCCCTTGCTAACGTTCAGGGTCTCTGAGCCTTTTTTTTGCGCGTGTTGATCTTAAGGAGCAAATACAGCGGGCTGATGCCGACAAGAGCAGTCATTAGAACGACAACGCCGACGATTGCCACATACTGCCAGCCGTCTGTCAGGATAAATCCCAGGCTATATAAACCTATACTGGCCAGAATTCGAACAATGCGATCGATAAGCCCGATATTTTTCACTTATTCAACCTCCTCAATCATTTGCAGACAGGCAGCCGGCAGCCGGTTCCGGCGATTATCCAAACAGGGAGAGAAGGATGCCCGCCGCTACGGCAGAACCGATAACGCCGGCAACATTTGGTCCCATGGCATGCATAAGCAAATAACTGGCAGGATTGGCTTTTTGTCCTTCCACCTGGGAAACGCGTGCCGCCATCGGAACAGCCGACACGCCGGCCGAACCGATCAGCGGATTGATTTTTCCTTTGGTCAGCCAGCACATAAGTTTGCCCAGCAACAAGCCGCCGACCGTGCTGAACATAAAAGCCATCAGCCCCAGACCGATGATTTTCAAGGTTTCCGGTTTCAGAAATTTGTCGGCAACCGCGGTGGCGCCAACCGTAACGCCAAGGAATATCGTTACAATGTTGATTAAAGCGTTTTGCGCCGTACTGGACAGTCGTTCCACAACGCCGGACTCCCGGAATAAATTGCCCAACATCAGCATGCCGATCAGCGGCGCCACAGACGGTAGCAGCAGAACGCAGAGGATCGTGACGACGATGGGAAAACAGATCCGCTCCAGCTTCGAGACTTCCCGAAGCTGCTTCATTTCGATTTCCCGTTCTTTCTTAGTCGTCAACGCCCGCATGATGGGCGGCTGAATCAACGGAATTAAAGCCATATAGGAGTACGCGGCAATGGCGATGGCCGGAAGCAAATCAGGCGCCAGTTTTGTCGTCAGATAGATCGCGGTCGGGCCGTCGGCGCCGCCGATGATTCCGATTGACGCGGCTTCTGCCGGCGTAAATCCCAAAGCGATCGCCACAATAAAGGCAACGACAATGCCGAATTGAGCGCCGGCACCCAAAAGCAAGCTGGAAGGCCGGGCAATCAGAGGGCCGAAATCCGTCATGGCGCCGATGCCAAGAAAGATCAGGGAGGGGTAAATGCCTTTTTTGACACCTAAATACAGATAATAAAGCAAACCGCCGGCTTCATCAGGAGACGCCGGCCCGTTCATCAAGCCTGCCAGCGGCAGATTGGCCAGCAGAACGCCAAAAGCGATCGGCAGCAGCAGCATCGGCTCAAATTTCTTCACAACCGCCAGATAAACCAACACGCAGGCAATAAAGATCATAATCAGGTGCTGCGGCGTCAGCGCCGCAAATCCTGAGTCTTGCCAAATTCTAACTAATGCG
>CAYRWC010000322.1:0-3435 GCA_964427795.1 uncultured Oscillospiraceae bacterium
GGGTGCCGCCTTCGATGGTGGCGATATTATTGGCATAGGAATATACATTTTCCGCGTATGAGTCGTTATATTGGATGGCTAGTTCAACGTAACAATCACCGTTCTTTGCCGCGATATAGATCGGAACCTTGTGCAGCACTTCCTTATGTTTATTAAGATACTCCACAAAAGACACTATGCCGCCTTCATAATGCAGCACTTTTTCTACCGGCGGTTCACAGCGGGCATCGACCAGATTGATGGTGATTTCTTTGTTGAGAAAAGCCATTTCTCTATAACGTGTCAGCATGATATTGAAGTCGTATTCTACGCTGTTGAATATGGTGCTGTCCGCTTTAAAAACCGTTTTTGTACCTGTATCGGACGCGGGTCCGATATCGGTCAGCTGCCTGGTTGTCAAGCCGCGTTCAAAGCGGATATTATAAGCCCGGCCGTCTCTCTTTACCGTAACTTCCATCCATTCCGATAAAGCGTTGACGACGGACGCTCCGACTCCGTGCAAGCCGCCGGAAACACTATAGGCGCCACCGCCGAATTTGCCGCCGGCGTGCAGGATCGTATGGACGACTTCTACGGTCGGGATACCCATTTTCGGATGAATACCGACCGGTATGCCGCTGCCGTCATCAATAACCGTTACCGAATTATCTTTATTTACCGTTACATCGATTCTGTCGCAGCGTCCGGCTAAAGCTTCGTCGACGGAATTGGCGACAATTTCATAAACCAGATGATGCAGACCGCGCGAACCGGTATCGCCGATATACATACCCGGCCTTTTTCTGACAGCTTCCAGACCTTCTAAAACCTGGATATCGCTTTCACTGTAATTTGACGTATTCGTCGTATCGAAAGAATCATATTTACTTTCGTCAATATCGACGATATCTTCCGTAAAGTCGTCTTCCATCAGCGCTTGAGGATTTTCTGCTAAATTAACAACATCGTCGTCGTCATATTCCTCTGTAGCGTTATATTTCTCGCTGTTTTCTTTATTTTGCATCTTGTTCTTTTTTTCTTGCCTTTCTTCGCTCATGTCTGCACCGTCCCTATTCGACATTGTATTCTGTGCCTTTTATATTCCGCGTTCCGTTTCCCGTTCATGCTCATTAATGTTTTCTTGCATATAATCGAGTCTCGCTCTTTTTTGCCGTAAACGATGCCTGAGCGTAGCGGTCGATATAGGCGAATAATAGACCCGATCCAGGGTAACAATAAAAGATCTTGGCAGATCCTCGGCTACGCTTTCTACAAGATCCTTTTGTTCTGCCTTCTTCAAATATTGTATCGTTTCTGAATTTCCGTTTGTTGTTCCGTCAAAATCAAATATGCCGATAATAAATTTATCTGAAACGGAATATTCACCGCCGATATGAACATACATATGAGGTGAATCCTTCCTTTCGAATCGATTGCAGGATATCCACTCTGCTTTGCCTCAATGCTGATCAGAATAATGATACCACATTTTAGGTGTTTTGAGGAGTGCTTTTTACCGGCGATCGGCAGTAACCGGCAGTGAACCGACAAAATAAGCGGCAAAGGAATCAGCTGAAGAAACCATAGAAAAACCACAGAAGAAATTTTATGGGACTTGGCGTTTATTCTTTTCGCGATTCGCCGTCTTTATCTTGGGCAACCGATCCTTGGCTGACCAAAAAATATGTAAAATAACTGGCCGGTTCAGATGCAACGGATTCTTTTTGCTTTTCTTGATTGATTTCCCTAAAGACTTGCTGGGCGTCGGTACAGGTTACAAAAACTTGAGCGTCATGAATATTCTCCAATAAACTGGATCGGCGGGTTTCATCCAGCTCGGACATCACATCGTCCAACAAAAGAACCGGCGCCTCGCCGGTTTCCTGGCGAAGGACCGCCAGTTCAGCCAATTTCATAGCCAGGACGGCTGAACGCTGCTGTCCTTGTGAAGCAAAAGCCTTCATGCCGTCGCCGTCAAGAGACAGCTCCAGATCGTCCCGGTGCGGCCCTATACCGGTCGTCCCTTTTTCAATATCTTCGTAAATCATATTTTTTAGTTTTTGATAATAGAACTCATATATCTCATTTTGCCTCATTTCCGGTTTAATACCGGTAACTGTTTTATATTTTACATATAACTTTTCTTTTCCGGATGAAATCTTATTCTGAGCTTTGGCGGCATAATCGGCAATTTGTGCTGAGAAAAACAACCGCTGTTCGATCAATCCGGCCGCCTGCTGCGCCAAGGATTGATTCCAGACATCCAGCTGCAGCATTTCTTGTTCATCCAGAGGCCTCTGCCGAACCCGGCCGCCGTCCCGCAAATCCTTCAGCAGTTTATTCCTCTGCGCCAAAAATTTCGCATATTGCTGCAGGCGGACAAAATAGGTCGGTCTGATTTGTGAAATCAGAAGATCAAGATATCTTCTCCGGGTTGCCGGACCTTCCTTTACCAGCATCAGATCTTCCGGCGCAAAAATAACGGCGTGAAAAAGACCCATCAGGTCGCTGATTTTATCCAGCTTCATTCCGTCATGATATACATGTCGTACGGCTTTCAGCCGTTGCGGATCTCCGGGAACGGCTTCAAAGTAGTCTAATTCAATGCTTTCTTCACCCAGATCCCGATTCAAAAAGTCTATTTTCACCCGATAATGATCGGCCGGCCGGCCGATAAGGTCGGCATCGCGGGAGGTGCGATGGGAACGGGCGCAGGCGCACAAATATATCGCTTCAAGAATATTCGTCTTGCCCTGGGCATTATCTCCGTAAAAGACATTGATCCCCGGATTGACATGAATATCTTGCTGCTCATAGTTGCGAAAATGATGCAGCGATATTTTTTTGATTATCATGTTTCAGGCCTGCTGGTCGCTTTGCTCTATTCCATCCTTCATCGACGCAGCGGCAGCACAAGATAAGCAAAATCCTGGCTGTCGACCGGTCTCAGGACACAGGGTCCCATGCTGCCGTTGAAGATAATCGATATTTCGTCTTCTTCAATGACTTTCAAGGCATCGAGAAAATAACGGGGATTGAAATCGATATCGATTCTGTTGCCGGTCATCGATACGGTTATTTCTTCACGTAGTGTTCCTATTTCCGTATTGGCGCTGACAACCAGGGTTTCGTCGTCGGTCATGGTCAGACGAACCGGATAACGTTTTTCTTCGGTCGTGATAACCAGCGACGCGCGCTCGATAGCGTCCATCATTGCCTTCGGCGCAATCGTCATGGTCGTTTCAGCCGTCTGCGGCAATATTCCTTTGTAATTCATATAATCGCCCTGGATCAGGCGGGAAACAATTTTCACTTTTCCGGTGTCAAAAAGGATATTGTTGTTGGAAGGATAAATATCGACTGGCGTATCCGCCGTGCCCAGAATGCGGCCGACTTCGTTTAAAGCCTTGCCCGGAATGATGAATTTCAGCGGCGCAAGTTCTTCTTCTAAATCAT
>CAYRWC010000323.1:0-3388 GCA_964427795.1 uncultured Oscillospiraceae bacterium
TTATATCATAAACAAAGCCGGACAAACGCCGGCTGCGCGTAATCGGCTTCAGCATGATCTGCCGGGAAGGAACGTCAAATGATAAATGAGTGCATGAATCAATTAAATAATTCAGGGATTTCCGTTGCTCTGAAGGTATCATCATTCGCAGGCTGCGAACCGGTTCAGGAAGCCGTAACGGAGATCCGGCAAGACGGCGGCATGACGCTGACCGCCGATCAGGCGGTCTGGCGCTGTTCGCTGGCTATGACGGCGGCCGCGAACGGGGATATCGACGCCGAAGCCACGTTCACCGTCGAGTCCGGACACGAGCTTTGCGGCAACGCGGCCGTCGTTCTGAATTTTCAGGATTGGTCGGCGGACAATCCTGTATTCATGCCGGCGGCCGTCTATCAGGGCAACCGTTTCCGGACTGCGGCGACGAAATACCCGCCTTTCATTCATGAACAGGATGGCATCGGGCCGGATATGCCGGTTACGATTACCGATGTGCCGCGCCTTAATCCCGGCGCAGGCCCTTCGCAAATCCATTTACGGTCCGGCGACATGGCGACGCCTTGCGTCGGTGTATTTATGCCTGCTTGCGGCAGGGGATTTCTGCTGCTGTTTGAACCGGTGACCTCTTTCGGCTACACCGGCGTAAAACTGACCGAAGCCCCGGATCGTCGGTCGGCTCGGCTGGAGCTGGAAGCGCCGGCGGTCCGTAACAAAATGTATACGATGATGCGCAGCGGCAGCCCGAGCGACGACAGCGGCGCGGCTTTTCAAAAGGGAGACCGGCTTTGTCTCCGCTTCCGCCTTGTTCTATTCGAATGCCCGGATGTTTCCGCGCTGTTCAAGGCCTTTTTTGAACGCCGCAAGCTGATGACCTCTGCCGCCGGAGCGCCGCACAGTGTCCCCTTCTCAGCGGCGTACCGGATTATTGAGCAGAAATATAACAGCACTCAATGGAATCGGGAATATGGGTATTATATGGACGGTGCGGAGAGCGAAGACACGATATATTCCGACTGGCAGGCCGGCTGGTGCGGCGGCGGCATGAATTCGCTGGCTTTGCTGTACGACGGGCTGCCGCTGTCACAAGAACGCGCCGATCGGACGATGGATGCCGTTTTTAGCTTCCTGCAGACACCAAAAGGATATATTCTGCCGGTGTTCTGGCGAGGTAAAGCGCTGGGCGACGATTTTTGCCACACAGAACGCAACTCGGTGCTGTTGATTCGCAAGAACGCCGATGTGCTGGTTTTCGCATCGCGCCATATCCTGCTTAAGCAAAAACGGGATCAGAAGGTACCCGCGGCGTGGCTGAACGGCTTGCGCGCGCTGGCCGGCGCTTTCGTTCGCTTATGGCGGCGATATGGCCAGTTCGGCCAATTTATCGATATGGATACGGATGAGATTTTGCAGGGGGGCACGGCTTGCGGTTCTATGGCGCCCGGCGGCCTGGCGCTGGCCTGGCTGGTGCTGAAGGATGACGAATTTCTGCAAACGGCGGAAACTTCAGCGCGCTATTTTTATGAACGGCATGTTCAAGCCGGCCTTCTGAACGGCGGCCCGGGGGAAATCCTGCAGAATTCCGACAGCGAGTCGGCATCGAATATGCTGGAATCCTTCATGATTCTTTATGAGACGACGGGAAACCGGGTATATGTCGGGATGGCGGAGGAGACGGCCCGGATTTGCGCATCCTGGCAGGTGTCTTACGATTTCGTGTTTCCGGCGGATTCCGCGTTTGGCGCATTGGGCATCCATACGCTGGGCAGCATCTATGCCAATGTGCAGAATAAGCACTCCGCCCCCGGCTTCTGCACCCTATCCGGCGCGTCGCTGCTCCGGCTGTTCCGCGCCACGGGCGACCGGCGGTATCTGGAGATGTGCCGCGATACGGCTCATGGCATCACCCAGTACCTTTCCCGGGCGGACAGGCCCGTGCCCGCCTGGGATGGAAGGGCTCTTCCGGCGGGGTGGATGTGCGAACGGGTCAATATGAGCGATTGGGAGGGGAAACAGCATATCGGCGGCGTGTTTTACGGTTCCTGCTGGTGTGAAATATCCTGCATGCTGACCTATGCGGAGATCCCCGGCGTCCTGTTTCTCAATGATACCGGAGAAGCCATCGTCATGGATCATGTCGACGCGGCGGTTGCCGATGCCGGCAGCGACTGGCGTCTGACCCTGAGCAATCCGACACCGTTTGACGCCGAGGTTAAACTGCTGGCCGAACCGCGGATGCTGTTTCATCTGCCTTGGGATTCATGCGTGACGGACGATTGTCGGATGGTCCGCGTGCCGGCGGTGTCTGCCGTCGATCTGCTGCTGCCTAAGTATAAGCATCAGGCTACTCCCACTTGAAAAAGCGTATGGATATCGCAATGCAGACAGCCGCGAGCAGGAGCATCACCAGCAGAGGAACCAGAACCTGACCGGCCGGTAAACCGAGCGAAGCGGCTTTCAGCAGTTTGATGCCTTGCGTCAGGGGCATGATGTCGGCAACCCGCTGAAGCGCCGGCGGCATGATTTCGTAAGGCAGTGTGGCGCCTGAGAAAATAAGCATCGGAAAATACAGTATGCTGCATAGGAGATTGGCGGTTTTCGTGCTGGATGCGATACCGCCTACCATGATGCCGATGCTGTAGATGGAGATCATGACCAAAAAATAGGCTCCTAAAAACCGGATCCATGAACCGGCCATCCGATAACCGAAAAAAATCCTTGCCGACGCGTAAACGAGGATGAGCGAAACAATGGCATAAAGCATATTGATGACTGTCTGAACCAGCAAAAGCAAGGCCGGGCTTGCGGGTGTCACCCGAAAGCGCTTCAGAATCTTCTTGTGCCGGTAATCGGAGATAACCAGCGGCAGCCCCATGACGCCGGCGGCGCAAAGGGCGATCGCCGCCGCCGCTCCAAAGGATTGTTCGAAAAAAGTGTAATCCGCGCCGTCAAAAGCCGGTTTGCCGCCATAAATGCTGCCGAGGATGATAATCAAAACAACCGGCATGCAAATAGCGAAAATAACCATATCCATGCCGCGCAGAGATAATTTCAACTCGGTTATGAAAAGGGCTTTAAAGGCTTTCATGATTGTCTTCCTCCTCATCGGTATACCACAAATAGGCATCTTCGAAGCGTTCATACGGACTGGCTGCGACAGCTTCCCGAACGGTTCCGCTGAAGACGGTTTTCCCCTTTTTTAAAATACAAATTTTATCGCATAAGGCTTCGACTTCATTCATGTCATGCGAAGTTAGGAGAATGGTCAGCCCATTAGCCTTCAACTCGGCAAGGCATTTCCAGACCTCCCGCCGCGCTTTGGCGTCCAAGCCGGTCGTCAATTCATCCAAGAAGACGACTTCAGGATCGGGGATGAGCGTCAAAACAATGAACA
>CAYRWC010000324.1:0-3360 GCA_964427795.1 uncultured Oscillospiraceae bacterium
GCCGATCGACCAGCACATGAAGGGCTTTGAAGCCTTGGGCGCCAATGTGGTCATCGAATATGGCAAGATCAGCGTCGAAGCGCCGCATTTGCAGGGCGAGCATATTTTTCTCGATGTGGTCAGTGTCGGCGCGACCATCAATATTATGATCGCTGCGGCTAAGGCCGAAGGCGTCACGGTGATTGAAAACGCAGCGCGCGAACCGCACATCGTCGATGTGGCCAACTTTTTAAACACCATGGGCGCCAATATCCGCGGCGCGGGCACCGATGTCATTCGAATAACCGGCGTGCCGGTCCTCAAAGCTGGCGGATCCTATTCGATCATTCCGGATCAGATCGAAGCGGGAACGTATATGTTGGCTGCCGCCCTGACGCATGGCGATGTTACCGTGCATAACATTATTCCCAAGCATATGGAACCGCTGACCGCCAAATTGGAAGAAATGGGCGCGTTTGTCGAATCTGGTGACGATTCGATTCATGTCTGGCTGGATCCGGAGTGCGAATTGCAGGCGACCAGTTTCAAGACAATGCCCTATCCGGGGTTTCCGACCGACTTGCAGCC
This sequence comes from uncultured Oscillospiraceae bacterium, assembly GCA_964427795.1. Lineage (GTDB taxonomy): Bacteria > Bacillota > Clostridia > Saccharofermentanales > UBA5734 > JAYFQE01. The sequence continues at coordinate 568 of CAYRWC010000324.1, forward strand.
GCAGGCGACCGTTCTGCTGTGTACAGCTCGCGGCAGCAGTAAAATGATGGAAAATGTTTGGGATAATCGTTTCCAATATATCGACGATCTGAAAACCATGGGCGCCGACATCCTGATTGCCGGACGTCTGGCGATCATAACCGGCGGCACGCAGCTGACCGGCGCCAAAGTGACGGCGCGCGATCTGCGGGCCGGCGCCGCTATGGTTCTGGCCGGCTTATCCGCAGCCGGCGAAACCGAAGTCTGTGAAATCAGCAAAGTTGAACGCGGTTATGAAAATTTTGTCAGTAAGATGAGAGCTCTGGGCGCCGATATCACCCGGATAGAAAATTGTTGACCGGCAAGACGCAGGTTTGCCCGCTGCGCAGCGGCAGCAGCGGCAATGCGGTATTCGTATCCGGCGGATCGACCCGCTTGTTGATCGACGCCGGCGTTTGCTGCCGGACGTTGGAACAATCGCTGGCGGAAATCGGCGAATCGGCAGACGGTCTGGACGCCATCCTGGTTACCCATGAGCATTCAGATCATATAGCCGGCGTCGGCGTCATGATGCGCAAGCATCATATTCCCTTGTATGTCAATCAGGCGACCTGGCTCGCCATGAAGCCGATTATCGGGCCGGTCGACGAAAAGACGGTCCATCTTGTCGATACCGGGCGGACTACGGATATCGGCGGGTTAAGCGTGACCAGTTTTGCCATCCCTCATGATGCCAGCGATCCGGTGGGTTACCGTATCGAAACGCCGCGCGGTTCCGTCGCCGTGATGACCGATATCGGTGAAATGGATGATTTGCTGCTCGAACGGGCAGCCGGCAGCCGCGTCATTCTGATCGAGGCCAATTATGACCAGACGATGTTGATGGCCGGATCTTATCCATATATTCTTAAAAAGCGGATCAGCGGCGATCGCGGTCATCTATCCAATGATGATTGCGCGCGGGCTGTCGGCCGCCTGATGGCGCAAGGCACGAGCCGGTTTATCTTGTCGCATTTAAGTAAAGAGAACAATTTTCCTGAACTGGCTCTCTTGACGGTCCGCAACCATTTGCATTCGCTGGGTATTCAAATGGATCGCGATATACAGGTTCAGGTTGCCAGACGGTTTGCCATAACCGAGCCCTATTCCCTATAAGGCATAACGATGAAACTGACGATCTTGTCGCCGGGAAAAATCAAAGAGCCCTGGCTTCAGGCCGGCGTTGACGAGTATGTCAAACGCCTGAGCCGGTATTGCCGGGTGCAGTGCCGTCAGGTCGACGATACGCCGGACAGCTGGACACCGGCAAGAGCAAAAGAAGAAGAAGGCCGGCGGCTTCTGGCCCATATCAAGCCGCAAGCCTGGGTTGTCGCACTGGATTTGCACGGCCGGCAGCCGGATTCATTGGAGCTGGCCCGTCTTTTGCCGCAATGGCTGCAGAATGGCGGCAGCGAAGTCGTTTTCGTAATCGGCGGCCCGCATGGACTGGATCAGCCGGTTCTGGACCGTGCCCAAGCCCGCTTGTCTTTATCCAATCTGACCTTTACCCATCAAATGGCGCGCCTGCTTTTGCTGGAACAGTGTTATCGCGCCTTTCGCATTATCTCCGGCGAACCCTATCATAAATAAATATTGTTCATCGATGATGAATTCGCGCCTGCTCAGTTTCAACAATCACATCCGATAAGATTTATTGAATACTGGGCAAAGAGCGAAAGATGTCGGAATTGGCGATATGTGTTGTATTTTCACAAACAGAGGGATAAAATCAGAGCGTTGCAAGTGCCGATAAAACGCAATAGGGTCGATTGACCTGAAAAGTGGATTGGCGGTGGTATTTTGAAGAAACGACGATCTGGGCATGATCAGGCAACACAGCATGAAAATGCCTATCTCTATGCAAATCGTCCATTTAAATGGTTTTGGGACATAATCCGACCGGTTCGCGGTCGTTTCATTATGGCACAGTTGGTGGACATCATCTTTATATCGGCCAGCGTCATTCCGGCGACGATCACCGGTCTTCTGGTTGATAAAGTTTTAACGGAACGACAATTGAATTTACTTCCCCTGTATCTGGGTTTGCTGGTTGCTGTGCCGCTGACCCGGTCTTGTATGTCTGTTTTTATCAGATATCATTTTGAATATTGTTCTCAGGATTCTGTTATGCGCATCCGTGAAAGTTTATATCGTCACTTGCAAGATCTGGATGCGTCTTTTTACAATCGGTCGCGCACGGGCGACATCATGTCAAAGATGACCGGCGATATCGACATGATCAGGCATTTTATCGCTTATACAGCTTTTGCTACGATTGAAAGCCTGGTTCTGTTTGTTTTCGGAACGCTGTATATCTTTACGGTCAGCTGGAAGCTGGCCCTGGTCGCCATAGCGGTCAGTCCGATCATCTTTATTTTAACCTATCGGCTCGGCCGGTCGGTCAGACCGATCTGGAGTGAAATCCGGGAAGCTTTTTCCCGCCTCAATTCTGTTGTCCAGCAGAATATTGCCGGCAATCGGGTTGTCCGGGCTTTTGCGCGATCCGATTTCGAAGAAGAAAAATTCGAACGCGAGAATGACAGTTACCGGCAAGCCAACTGGAAACATGCCCAGACCGTTGTCCGCTTTCTGCCGGCTCTCGACGCGGTAGCCAATTTTCTGACCGTTCCGGTTATCCTGGTCGGCGGCATTCTGGTGATCAACGGCAACCTGACCATCGGCGGCCTCGTCACTTTCAACGGCTTGTTGTTTGTTCTGACCCAGCCGATGCGCAATGCAGGCAACCTGATGAATGAGGTCCAGCGTTATGCCGCT
>CAYRWC010000325.1:0-3347 GCA_964427795.1 uncultured Oscillospiraceae bacterium
GGGTGTTCTGTTTTTCGAATAGGACATGCAAAGCATCGGCGAAACTGAGCTCTTCCGGCAAAACCGAGCGGAAGGGAATGGTTTGAGCCCGCGTGCCTCCGGCTGCTTTCTCCTCAAGCGTGCTGCGCCGGGAGATGATGCTATAGAAACTGATATCGCTTTCCCGGTTGTTAACCCGGGAAAGAAAGGTCCGCAAGCCCATGATCACGAGGATCTGCATGCTTGGCAGGCTGCTTTTCATGCAGAAATTCTTCATGCGCTCAACATCATCTTTTTCTACAGTAAAAACCTCGTGTTTAGCTGTAGTCCGGAAAAAGAAAGCCTTGCAGAACCGATATTCGGGCTTGCGGATTAAACGCCGGTAATGGTCCAGCATGATGGAACCGTTGATATGGGTAAAGATCGGCGGATTCGCGTAAGCCTGCAATTCTTGCCGCCAGAATTCTTTGTCTTTGAGATAACGGTCGGATTCCTGGTAATCCATCTCTTTTTGCAGCAGAATTTCGCTGCTTCTGATGGGTTTAGGCATAGGGGCCAGATTTTGATACGCAAAATAAAGGGACAGAATATCCCGGTAAAACATGCATATCGCCCAGAAATCCATGGCCAGGTGGCAGATGCAGGAAAAAACGCCGCAGGAGCCATCCGGAGCTTTAACGATGTAAATTTTTGCCAGAGGCTGCTGATACATCGGTATTTTCTTCCGGCCTGTTTTATAAAAAAACGCTTCCATATCCAGATCAGATTGGCTGCTGAAATCTTTGATTTCTAAGACCAAAACTTTGGGCTCGGTATAATATTGCAGGCGGTTCTTGCCTTGCCGGGTGATCCGCAGCCCGAAAGAGTCGTTTCTTTGGACCGCTTCTTCGGCTGCCTTTTTCATAAGCTGCAGATCCAACGGCGTATCGACGAAAAAGGAAGAGGGGATGTTGGTAATTTGTTTATGCAAGGTATATTGCCAGGAGAGATATACCAGTTTTTGCGAAGGCATAAGGGGATATACTTTGTGTAATACGCTTTCGGCCTTATTCATGATGTGAAACCTCCACCTTGCTGATTAAATCAACATGATACCGGGTTGAATTGAGGTGCAAGGTTATTCAATGGTCTTCAGCGATTCGACCATGTGGATGTGGCTTAATCGCCGATACATGAAAAGATTGACCAGCATGGAGAAACACAACGTAATGGCGAAGGCGTACAGAAAGCTTGTTCCGGCGATATAGTCGCCGAACATGACGCCGCTTTGTTCAATGGATGCCATGATGGTCCGGTGCAGGTAGATGCCGAGAAGCAGTCCGGCCGCCGCGCCGATAATCGATAAAACAATATTCTCCCGATAAACATAAGCCGACACTTCCCGGTTATAGAAGCCAAGGACTTTGATGGTGGCAATCTCGCGGATCCGTTCGCTCAGATTGATATTGGTCAGGTTGTAAAGTACGACGAAAGCCAGGAGTCCGGCGCAGGCGATAATAACATAAACAATGGCGTCCAGGCTTTTAACCGTGTCCTGGAATTTAATGGCGGCGTCGGAATAATAGGTGACGGATGCAACCTGATCCAAGGCGATGAGTTCGGTTCCCAGCTGATTTTCCAAGGTGTTGGTTGACTGGACAAGTTTGATCAGCAAGCTGTTATAATGCGGCGGCAAACGGAAAATTTCCTGGTAATATTCTTTACTGATATAGGCGAAGTGGAAGATGTAGTTTTCGGTAATACCGCTGATTTCCAGTTTTTTCACAGCACCGTCTCCGTTGTCGACGGTTACCGAATCACCGACGCCGGCGCCGAGTTCGCGGGACAATTTCTCACTGATGATGATGCCGCTTGCCGGCAGTGACAATTTCCTTTGAGACAGCCGTTCCTGCAATGAAATATAATTAGGAAGCTCTTCGCTGCTTTCCGGGCAGATCAAGGTCACGCTGATCTCGTCGCCGGTGTTTTTGATTTTGGCATTCATCTCGGTTACTCTCAAAAGCGAGGCGACATTGTTGTTTTGTTTTAATAATTCTACGACGCTTTCTTTATCCTCATCGAGGGCCGTCGGCGTGTATTTGGTGCTGAGATTGTAAGTAAAAATCTGCTTAAATTGTTTGTCGACGATCTGGCCGATCGAATTGCTGAGCCCAAAACCGGCTACCAGCAAAGCCGCGCATCCGGCGATGCCGATGACGGTCATAAAGAATCTTTTTTTGTAGAGAAACAGATTGCGGGAGGTAACTTTCTGGCTGAAACTAAAGTGATTCCAGAGAAAATGCATTTTTTCGATTAAAATGGTTTTTCCCGGCTTTGAGATTTTTGGCCGCATCAGAAAAGCCGGGGTAATCCGGAGTTCCTGTTTACAGGAAGCGTAAGCGGCGAAGGTGGTTATGGCCATTCCGGCTAAAACAGTCAGCACCATCAGCATGATCTGCGGCGTTTCCTGCATAGGCGGCAAAGTGTACATCATGGACCATGAATCAAAGATGATCCGCGGGAAGGTTTTTATACCGGCATAAACACCCAGAGTGCCTCCTAATGCGCTGGCAATCACCGCATAGCTGACATATTTGAAAGCGATCTCGCGATTGGTGTAGCCCAATGCCTTAAAGGCGCCGATGGTGCCGCGCTGTTCGTCGACCATTCGGGTCATGGTTGTCAGACATACCAGAGCGGCCACGAGGAAGAAGAAAACCGGCAGTAATTTGGCAATACCGTCCATGCGGTCGGCCGTAGCGGCATAGTCGGCATAACTATATAGCTTTGTCCGGTCCAGCACATAAAAGCTGGGTTTGGACAGCGCCTCGATTTTATTTTCCGCCCGGATAACCTGTTCTTTGGCGTCCTCCAATTCTGTTTCGCCTTCGGCTTTCTTGGTGTCGAATTCCTCCTTCGCTGCCTGGTATTCCGTGGTTCCTTCCGCGATTTGCTTTTCTGCGGCGGCAAATTTCTCTGCCGCTTCGACTTTCGCCGCGGCCAGGTCGGCCTTGGCTTTGGCCAATTTGGCTCTGGCGGCGTTCAGTCTGGCTTTCGATACGGCCAACTGTGTTTTAGCGTCTTTCATCGATTGCTTGGCGCTGTTGTTTAAATTGTTTAACTCGATCAATCCCTTTTTCGCGTCGCTTTGATTGCCTTCCAGAGTATCGATCTGCGATTGATAATCGGCTCTCTGCGTATCGGTTAACGTTGTATCGGTATTGAGCTGGTTAGTCAGACTGTCGATTTGCGTTTGCGAGTTGGTGTCGATATTATTCAAAGCCGTGGTTGCCTGATCCAGATAAGACAGCATGTCCTTATACTCGGCATTGGCTTCATTGTATTGGTTAACAGCGGATTGATAATCTTTCTCGCCTGCGGCTAATTCG
>CAYRWC010000326.1:0-3325 GCA_964427795.1 uncultured Oscillospiraceae bacterium
GCACAACGGTAAAGGTGCATCCCAACGGAACCGGAGCGTTAAAAAAACAGGATCGCAAAGCATCGGAAGATCAAGGGGCGGACTCACAACAAAAATTCATATGGTCACCGCGTCTAACCGTTCGGTTGTAGCTTTTTCATTATCTCCGGGTAGCGCTCATGACGCACCCGAAGGACGTAAACTGCTTGATTCTCTGGAGCGCCTTGAGCAACACCGTTTCCTATTGATGGACAGGGCTTATGAGGGCGACGATACCAGAGCGAAAGCAGTTGAAAAGGGCTTTGTTCCCGTCGTTCCTCCAAAGAAAAACCGGAAAGACCCCTGGGAATACGACAAAGAACGTTACGAGCAAAAAAATGAGATTGAGCGATATTTTCTGCGGTTGAAGCGCTTCCGAAAAATTTTCGTGCGCTATGATAAACTGGATGCCTTGTTCATAGGGTTTATCTTGTTTGCAATGATTATCGATGCAATAATTTAGCGTGAACAGACTCTAGATGGTTATATCATCTGGTACCGAGAAAAACCGATCAAAGAAACGATAGGGTATCAAGGGAGTGTCACGGCAACTGTGTAAATGGAATAATCCGCTAATGAATGAGCAAACTAAACATGCTTTTACTCATGCGGAGGATAGGGCAACGACGGAGACCGACCCGAGCGCCGCGTGAGGTTTGGCGGGGGACAGCGTTGCGGCTGTCCCTTTTTTGTCCCCAGTAAAACAAATGCGGTAAACTCCAGGGGTTCGGGGACAGAGTCCCCGAGGCTAACTGACACGTCTGGTTTCCAGCCTGTTCGCGAAGAAAACCATGAGCTGCCCTATTATGATTCCCCAGTCCCTGATTGGCATACTCCATTTTTTAGAGATTTCCTGAATGGACAGAAATACAGACTTTCTTACGGCGTCGACGGAAGGATAACTCGTCTTGGTTATACCGCTGTCCAAATGCTGGCGCTCTCGTTTTCACTCATCCAAATGCCCAGTATTTCCTTGCGACCATCCATGTTGATCCCAAGTACGGTATATAAGCATTTGTGAATAACCTTGGCGTCTTTACGCACTTTGAACACAATCCCGTCTAAGAATACAATGGAGTACACAGCGTCCACGGGCGGCTCTGCCACCCGGCTATAGCCGGCATGATCTTGTCGGTGATTCGGCTGATCAGTCCGGGCGATACGGCCACGCCGTAAATGTCACGTAAATGGTCTTCAATATCGCGGGTGGACTTCCCTTTGGCATACACCGCTAGTACTCGCGTTTCGATATCGTCAGTTCTTGTATGGCGTTTCTCAATGGCTTGTGGTTCAAATGTGCCGTTTCGGTCACGGGGCACTGCGATTTCGCTTTCGCCCCCATTCGCTCTTGATTGTTTTTCTGCCGTAACCGTTGCGGCTATTTTCGCTGTTGTCACCAATATTGCTGCTTTTTTCATAGCTGAGGTGTTCTTCCATTTCAGATTTCAGCATCTTCTCCAGCGCGCCGGCAAACAGGTTTTTTAGTTTCGCAGTCAAATCCGCTGGATTCGCGCGTTCATTGCTGATCATGGTTACGAAGGCCTGTTCTTGTTCGTTTAATTGTGTCATGGGGTTCATCTTCTATCCTTTTCTTGTCAAGATTATTCCCATTTACACGGTTCCCTAAACACCCTCGGTATCAAAGTCCGCTAGAGTATCGACGCGGCTTATGTCTTGCCGGCTAACCTAAAGCCATCCGTAAATAACCGTCACCCTTGACGGAACGCCGTGGAGGCACTCTGCGGCATTGCCGACGGCGACGGGGACTCGGGAATATGCAGGCTTAACATCGCTGTCGAAAAACGATTATAGCGCCTCCACGGCAACCCGTCAAGGGCGCTTCGCGTCGCTTCGGCGATGGCTGGCTTGCCTCAGGCTCCGAGGATCTTGGAATATGCACATGTTTTAGTCCAATAAAACATCCGCACCTCCCCTGCTATTTGACCGTGCAAGCTCGGTTCTCCGGGCGAAATTTACAGCTCCATATGGTACTAATTGGATTAATAATGGTTCCAATTGTGCATTACATACTATTTTTATCCACTTCCATGAGTCCTTTAATAGATCCAACGTCCATTCCTCGCTGGTTCAATTCCATAACAGGCGATTGCTTTTTTACATAAAATATAAAATAAGTCAATATTTACACTAATAAGTATTGACAAATAAAATGTATAAGTGTATTATTAATAATAAGTCAACACCGCACAATAACAAACAAGGAGGCACGCGAACAACCGGATTCAGAAAACGCCGAGCAATCTTACGTTTTATATTTGCGTGCCTGAATTAGACCGGCAAGCAGGGCCTGTCAGCCAGAATCAGATTTGCCAACGCAAACATCATATTCAATTTTGCGACCTGTTTTCGCAGCCCTCGGTAACGAGTCTTTCGGAATCGCATCCGTCCTTTCACGACACCGAAGACATGTTCTACTTTTGCCCGGATTGATGATCTTTCGTGTTCTCTGCGCTTGAGCTGTCCCCGTGATCTGATGGCCCGCCTTTTTATCTGGGACGGACGGTGGTTGAGTTTGTAGCGAATGCGCTTGCCGAAACGGTTCTTTGTAATGGCATCCTCTCGCTTTTCAGCTCCAAGATAACCACTGTCTCCATAGACCACCGTTTCTTCACCGGCCAGTAGTTTAGCCGTTACTGTGACAACATGGACATTGGCGGCGGTTACCTCAACTGTATGAACCAGACCCACTGTCCCGGTCTACACCCACATGCGCCTCGAAGCCAAAATGCCAGGTGTTGCCTTTTTTCACCTGATGAGCTTTCGGATCGCGCCACTTTTCCTGATTCTTGGTAGAGGACGGCGCGGTGATGATCGTGGAATCTACGATCGTACCTTTCCTCAAAAGCAGGCCTTTTTGCCGCAGCAGCTCCACCACCTGGGCAAACAACTTTTCCTGTAAGCCGTTGCGTACCAATATATTGCGAAATCGTCCCAGTGTATCCCCATCCGGTACTTTGTCACTTGATAGAATACCGCAGAAATCCGAGAAAGCGCGGCTATCGATGGCTTCGGCAACTGTCGCTTTGTCGGACAGATTATACAGGTTCTGTAACAGATACAGCCACAGCATCAGTTCCAACTCGTAGGGCTTATTCCCGCGCTCTCCTTTATAGTAGCACGGTTGGATTATGGATACCCATTTCTCCCAAGGAACGATGCGTTCCATCTGCGTAAGGAATTCTTTCTTGGTCCGCACTTGCGCCAGTTCGTCGCACAGGGCTGACAGACTCATTTGTTTATTCATAAATCTATTTTACTATACTTTGATACGTTTAGCACGTACTTT
>CAYRWC010000327.1:0-3319 GCA_964427795.1 uncultured Oscillospiraceae bacterium
GCAAAAATCGCCATCCAGCGAATCGAAGCGATCGAATTATAAATTAAATGCGGGTCGATTTGCGTCTGCAGGTTCTGCATTTCCAGCAGAAGCGTTTCTTGTTCATTTTTTTCTTTCTGCTCCAGCAATTCATTGATTGATCGAATCATTTGATTGAATTGCTGCTGCATCGTCAAAACCTCCTGCGTGTTCGCGGATTCGGCAATCTGAATTTCAAGATCGCCCTCTTTAACGCGCAGCAGAGCTTCAGTCACTTGATTGACCGGTTCGGTAAAATGTACGGCCCAAATCGTATAAAGTACGGTCATCAGGATTAAAAGCGCGCAGCCTATGGCGATCGCTGTTGAAAGAAGCATGTCTGTGCTGCGGTGCTGCACACTGGTCGGCATCATTTTAACGAGCATCCAATTCGGATACCCCAGATGGTAGTAAACAACCTGATACTCCGTTTTGTTCTCTGAAGTGTATATAACGCTGCCATACTGCGATTCTTTATTAATCAGGTCATAATAGCTCGGAATTTTGCCAAAGAGCGAAAAATCCGAGCCGGATATCTGAGTACCCGTTTCGCTCAGCAAGCAAACCGAGCTATCTGCATCGGCAAGAAGCTCGAAGCTCTTTTGTAAAGCTTCTTCCTTAACCGAAACAAGCATGGCAATCGCATCGCGTCCGGCCGGCTGCAGCGAATTGGTCAATTTACGTACGCCGCAGATCAATAAATCACTCGAAGCAAGCATGCCGGTTGGATGCGCTTCTGTAAAATCGGTTTTCGGGAAAGCGCCAAGCCACTGAATGGCATTGTTGCTGCCGGACTGCTTGACATTGCTGCGTTGATTGATCTGGGCGGCAATTTTGCTGTTGCCGTCTTCAAAAAAATGCCAGGTGCTGGAAACGCCGCACATGGTGTTGTCGCTGCGAATAAATAGGATAGCGTTCAAATCGTCATTCATCCTCAATCCGTCTTCGACTGTTTTGTAAAATTCGATCCGGTTGAGTGTTTTCTGCGACGGATTTTTCTCTAGATACCCGCTGGTCAAATAGCTGTTGACCGCTTCTTCATTTTGCACCCGGAAAGCCGACACCGAAGCGGAGGCCAAAATTTCATTGATCCGGGACGCCGTGCGTGAAAAATTCAATACGGTTGTGTCTTCGTTTTCAGTTTGAATTTGTTTGACAAAAATATTCGATGTTATCAAGACGGGCAGCAAGATCCCAACGATCAAAAAGAAAACAGAAATAGCAATTAAACGAAATTTAAAGGTCTTAAATAACTTGATTTTCTCTTGTTTCATGGTATGTATCGGGCCTTTCCGCCGAGTCGGTGATCCTTTCAAGTCTGTTTCCTCCACCGGTGAGGAGGCACGCCGATTTTTTGCTTAAAAAAACGGATAAAATAGGTCATGTCCGAATACCCGCAAAGAGAAGCAATTTCCCTGATGGACAGCTCCGTATTGCTTAAAAGCGTACAGGCCTTTTCCATGCGCACATGACCGACATATTCGGAAAAGCTGCAGCCTGCCGTTTGTTTAAAAAGCGTAGCGAAATAATTGGGGCTTAAAGCAACCCTATCCGCCAGGCTGCCTAAATTGATCGCTTCCTCGGTATGATCCCACACATAGCGCATCGTTTCAAACATCTTTTTTTCATAGATTGAATGATTGCTCATCTGCGCCGGCAGGAGTTTCTCAGAAAGGAGTTGAATCACGGCTTCCGCGGATATCGCATCGGCCAGTTCTCTCTCAAAATCCGCCGGTTCCGGCATATGCTCGGCCAGAAATGAAAAACGATACAAATGGACAAGTTCCGCCGCTATCTGCAGAAACGCGGATTTATTGTCCAAAGAACGCCGCAAGTCCTGCAGGCGAGTAAAAAATAATTCTTTATGCTTGGGTGATTTCCACGGCATCAATTGAACTTGCTCTTGAAAAACATTGATTTTCTTTAACAGTCTCTTCGGCACGCAAAGCGAATCCCCGCTTAAAACGGTTAGAGAATCCGGGTAGAAAAAACCTTCACGCAGCACCTTTTCCCCTTGCTTCCATAAGGCGTCCATGTTTTTTACGTCCGGATCGGGCGTGAATAATGCCATGCGTGGTTTTACACCTAAAATATCCGAACTATAGCGAGCCAATTCCAACAGCGACATGCTTAAATCAGAAGCTGCCATATCGATCCATTCCGACAGAGCATAAACCAAAAAATTATCTTTTGAAAACCCGACACAGGTGCCGTAAGTGGAAAGCTTATCAAAAAACAGTTTCTGCAAGGTAGGCACCAGAATCGGTTCCGGCGAAGTCAGGTCCAGACTCACCATAAAAACCGTCCGGATCGCCATGGGCGATTGATTCATGTCCAAGCATTCTTGACGATAATGTTCAAGGTCATGATGATCCAGCAAAAGATGCTTCAGCAATTCGTTTTCCATGGAAGGCGCATCGTTTTGCATACTCGAATGTTTTTTATCCGCCAGATTGTTCTGTGCTTGCCGGAGGAGATTCAAAATGTCCTCCTGCGACATTGTTGCTTTAAGAAGATAACCGGTAATGTGCATTTTCATCAATTGATACAGGATTTCAAATTCTTCCAGACAAGTAATGACAATGATTTCGCAGGTAGAATCGCTTTCCCGGATTCTGCGAATCAATTCCGTGCCGTCGATGCCGGGCATCCGAAGATCGGTTAAAACAATGTCCGGCTTTTTGACACAAAACGTATCCCAGGCGCTGGCGCCGTTATTCTCCGCGGCAATCACCTGCATGTCCAATGATTCCCAGGGAATAGATGTGCAGAGTCCCATGCGGACCAGCAGCTCATCTTCCACGATCATTACACTATACACTCATGTTTCCTCCCTCATAGCCAAAATGAAGGTTGTTCGTGTACCCTTAATTTCCGGAGTTATGTAAAAAGAAATCCCGATATGACGATCTGCTTGTCAAGCAAAACACCTCTAACCGGTAGGGATGACATTATGGTGAGTATACAACAATCTGCTAAAAAGATCATCTAAAAGTTATGTTTTTTAGTATCTTTTATGGCGCGGCCGGTTTTGTGCGCGTTTATACCGTCCATATTTGCACAAATACACGATCGGATTGAAGAATTCAACGATAATCCGCCATATTTACCAAATGTCCTGTGCATCATGCTATATAAAACTGAACATTTTCATAAATTTTTGTAAAAAAACTGCGATACTTCCTTCATTGAAAAATAGCCGGCGCCATTATACACTTTGAACAAGCCAAAATGAAGACAGAATAAATATCAACTCAAAACTGATTTTCATATCCGGGAAGTTCATGTTCGGCAGCCGGCT
>CAYRWC010000328.1:0-3304 GCA_964427795.1 uncultured Oscillospiraceae bacterium
AACATGCCGTCCGGGTGCTGGAAGCAGCCGGCGGGGTTATCAAAACAGCCATCGTCATGGAATTGATGGGCGCTTCCCGTAAAACAGCCGAGTTGGCCTTACAAAACACGAACGGATATGTCCGGCAGGCCTTGCTTTATATCAGCGAACAGCAAAAACGATGAAATCAATTTACCCGGGTAAATAAATTTTCCTCATGACGCTTGACGTGTTTCCGGCCTTATGCTATTTTTAATAGCATCGTTAGGATTCATCATCATGAATTATAATGATAATCATCTGTTTACCGCAAGGAAATAAGATCCGTCCGCGACTTACACGAATAACCGGAGGATACGATGAAATCAACACGCGCCGATGTTGCCAAGCTCGCAGGTGTATCCACATCTACGGTTTCATATGTGCTCAACAATTCGAAATCGATTTCGCCGGAAACAGCGGACAAGGTTCTTCAGGCTGTCAAAACGCTGAATTACAGACCCAATATTATCGCCCGCTCCTTATCGACCCATATGTCGATGCACCTCGGCGTCTTCGTCGAAGACATCGCCAATCCTTTTTATGGCGACATCATCCACGGTTTTGAAAGCAGCGCGTACGATAAAGGTTATTTTGTCAGTGTCTGCACCAGTCTGCAAAGATATGACGAATATCTGGAAAACGCGATTTCCCGGCGGCTGGACGGCATATTCATCGCCGTCATGCCTTCGCATTACAGCGACGCGGGATTGGAAGCTTTATTGAACAACGGCATCCACATCGTAACCAGCGGTTATTCCAATATCGGCCTGAAGAAAGTTTCATCGATCGAAAACGACTATATAACGGCCATGAGAGACGCCATGCTGCATTTATACGGACGCGGACACCGGGATATCGCTTTCATCACCGGCCTGACGCGCTCACAGACCTTCGATCAGCGCATTGCCGGTTATCTGGCCATGATCGATCAGCTGAAGCTTGGCATCGGGGACGATCTGCTGATCGAGGGAAAACCGCCTTATCGGACAACCTTGCAGGACGGTTATGAACTGGCGCAGAAACTGATAAAAACCGGCAAGCGTTTTACAGCCTTGATCTGTGTCAACGACCTGGTTGCCCTGGGCGCTTACGCCGCGCTTAGCGAGGCTAATCTGCGCATTCCCGAGGATGTTGCCGTCATCGGTTTTGACGACATTATTTTTTCACGGTTCGCGCGCCCGTCGCTGACGACCTTGTCGATCGACAAAATCGCTTTCGGTAAGAAGGCGTTCGAATTGCTTTACACCAATATCACCTTGGGTAATACCGGATTTTATCTGAATCCGCTGACGTTGCAGGAAAGGCAGTCAACCGCTTACCGCCGCTGACGCTGTCCCCCGATCAGGAGAAGGAGTCTTTTATATGACAGTTGTACAAGAAGATCAGGCCGCCGGCAGACGGCTTCATCAGGTCATAGAGCCGTTAAAAAATCAATTCAGCCAACAAGACGAGCGGGTCAGGCGCTACCTCTGGCCGCAAAGAATCCTCTGGCAATCACCGGAAGGCCGGGTCGGGCACGCCGAATTCCTGCTGAGCAACCGCCGGGGTCAGGTCGGCCTGGGGACGGCCAGCTGCTGTCTTATGAAAAATCAGGGCAAACCGGCGGCCATCCTTCTGGATTTCGGCCTGGAGATCCAGGGCGGCATCCAAATTTTCTTAACCAGCTTCAGCAAAGGAATCCGGGAAGTCTCGCTGCGCGTCCGGTTCGGCGAGTCGGCCATGGAGGCCATGAGCGATGTCGCCGACAGCACCGCCACCAATGATCACGCCGTCCGCGACCAGATTATTACGGCCAGCACGCTGGGCATGACCGAGATCGGCAATACCGGCTTCCGCTTTGTCCGCATCGACCTGATGACGGAAATGGAACTGGAAATCAATGAAATCCGGGCTTTTTTGGTTTATTACGATCTGGAATATCAGGGAAGTTTTCATTGCAGCGATCCGCTGCTGGACCAGATCTGGCTGACCGGAGCTTACACCGTTCATCTGAATATGCAGAATTATATCTGGGACGGCATAAAACGGGACCGTCTGGTCTGGGTCGGCGACATGCATCCGGAAACCCTGACCATTCAAGCGGTTTTCGGCAAGACCGACCTGATTCACCGGAGTCTTGATTTCGTCCGCGATACCACGCCGCTGCCCGGCTGGATGAATATGATCCCCAGTTATTCGATGTGGTGGATCATCATACAAAACGATCTGTATCTCTGGTCCGGCGACCTGGGCTATCTGCAAAGCCAGCAAACTTATCTCACCCGGCTGCTTCTGCAGCTGCGCGGCTGCATCCGCAGCGACGGCCGCAGCAATACGCCGGATACCCGTTTCCTCGATTGGCCGTCGTCGAAAGATCAGGCGGCGCTTGACGCCGGGCTTCAGGCTCTGCATATTCTGGCTTTGGAAGCCGGCGCCGGCCTGACGGCTATTCTGAATGATGAAAAGACCGCCCGCTTATGCCGGGAAGGCGTTGCCCGACTGCGTACTTATCCTGTCAAAAAGCCCGCCGCAAAACAAGCCGCGGCTTTGATGGTTCTCGCCGGCATTGCCGACGCGGACGAAACCAATCAGGCTGTTTTGGCAGCCGGCCAGGCGAAGGGGTTATCTTCGTTCTATGGCTTCTATGTTCTGAAAGCCCGCGCCATGGCCGGCGACATAACCGGCAGCCTGCAGGCCGTCCGCGATTTCTGGGGCGGCATGCTTTCCTTGGGGGCGACGACTTTCTGGGAAGATTTCAATCTCGACTGGCTCAGCCGCGCCGGCCGGATCGACGAGCTGACCGGCCCGGATCAGATCGACGTTCACGCAGCCTACGGCGATTTTTGTTATCGCGGATACCGGCACAGCCTTTGCCACGGCTGGGCATCCGGCCCGACCTCCTGGCTGATGGAAGCGGTGCTCGGCATCCATATTCAGGCGCCGGGCTGCCGCAGCATTTTGCTCCGGCCCGGCCTGGGCGATCTCGAATGGGCCGAAGGCACTTTCCCGACGCCGGCCGGCCTGCTTTACGTCCGGCATGAACGGCAAGCCGACGGCCGGATTAAAACAGAATTCCGGGCGCCCGAAGGAATCACAATTGAAGTGGAAAACGGCTCCGCCGGTTAACCAAATATAATTTTTTGAAATAATGCTGTCGAAAACAGCTCGTGCATGTCGCGATTGGGATGATTGATCCCGTTGGCCAGCAGAGCCGTCGTATCGATGCCGATATCCGCAAGGCGGCGCCATTGGCCGTAGCAGTCGCATAAGGCAACCTGTTCGTCCGCGCATAATTGTCTGGCGC
>CAYRWC010000329.1:0-3275 GCA_964427795.1 uncultured Oscillospiraceae bacterium
CATCCGTTTTTCATCGGCGTAAATATCGCGCTGCAATCTGACATGATAATTATACTTTCCCTCGGGACGTCCGTCTCTCTGCGGGGGAAAATCGTCGTCGCCTTGGGAAAAGGCCTCTGTCTCGGCGGGCGTTTCTGCGGGCGGTTCTTCGATGATTGTGTCCGCTGCCTGTTTTGTCTGTTCCTTTGCCATACAACACACCTCTGGAATAATTAAGATCGGATTCAGTTTCCTCGCATTTTGTCAGCGCATGATCAAAAAAGGCTTGCAAAACTGCGAAAAAAAACTTGTATATCCGTATCTTCGGCACAATTCCGCAAGGGATCGCGCCGGAATCCAGGGGGTAAACACACAGGCTCTCAAGGGTATTTTGTAGCGATTCATCAGGTAAACGTTCCGCGTTTCGGCGTCTTTTTCCCCGACTCGACTTGCCGCATGAAAAAAGTACCCAACCAGAAGGCTGTTGCGTCATTCGAAAAGTACGCAAAAAACAAGCACCAGTAAAGTCAAGACGAGCTCTTTTTTCGCAGTGAACGTCTTTGCTCGTCGATCTTTTCTGTTGCTCTTCGCAATTCCTCCATCATCTGCCGTTCAAGGAACGGATTCGGATTCGTCGGGGCAAGCTCCCGACGCCATTTGGGAACGGTATGTTTCACTTCTTTCTTTCTCCGGACCTTGACGACTTCCAGCGGAGCTCTGAGCGGGGCGGCCATGCGGATAAGGCGGGATTGGCAGTCATTGATCTTCCGTTTCAGATCGGCCGGGTTGAGGCCGTCATAAGCCGCGCACAGTAAGGCTTTGATTTCAAGCGAGACCGACGTGCTGTCAAGGATGCGCTGATATGGTGTCCTGGGCGTGTCATATTTACGGGTCGCCTTCGCTCCAATCCGGTGTTTTTCGCGAAGGATCATTGTCGGCTGGAAGTAATTCACATAGAGGTTGAGGTATCCGTACAGCTCTTGCAGTATCTCGGCGTGTTCCGGCTTGTCGTAGCGGAGATAGCCTGTGTTTCGTCTCAGAATGCTGTTGTTTTTCTGCTCCACATGGGGATTGTCGTTCTTTTTATACGGACGGCCTCTGGTAAAAACGAGCTGGTGGTTCTTCGCGAAGGCAAGTACGAAGTCGTTGATAAATTCTGAGCCGTTATCCGAGTGAATGCTTCGCAGCGGGAAAGGGAATGACGCCATCATGGAATCAAGGGCCTTGAGCATCTCCGGCATGGTTTTGTCCCGGATAAGCGTGCAGACGGTCCATGAGGTGTGTATGTCTGTGGCATCAAGGGTGTAAAGAAATCCGCCGTAGACGTTGCCGCCGTTGTGCGCGACAAGATCCATCTGGACACAGCCGGCGGGTGAATCCTTCCATTCGGTGAAGGTCTTCACGGGTATCCGGTCAATGAGGTAGCTGGTTCCTTTCGTCATGGAGGAGCCTTTCCTGCCCAGTTTCCGCCGGTCAGGGGCAAGCAGCCGGTCAATGGTCGCGGCGCTTATTTTTGTCAGTTTCTCCTGTGTGGCGGGATCGATCTCGAATTCATGGAATCGGGCACACTTGCGCATCAGCTCTGGAATGACGGCGACAAGGCGTTTCCCGCAGAGATAGTCGGAGATTCTCCATAGCTTTTCCAATGCGGTTTTGGCGGCAGGATCGTAGATGCGTCGACGCCTTCGAATCGGAGGAATGGTCTCGGGACAGGACAGAGCCTTGCGGAGAATCCTGGCGGCGTAGTTTCGATTGAAGCCGGTATACTCGATAAACTCGTTCAGCAGTACGTTCTTTTCCCGTTTGGACGCATACCGGTATCGTTCGACAAAGACGTGAGTGAGGGATTTTCGATCTGTCATGGTCAGCCTCATGTTCATGCCTCCTGAAATCTGGAGGCAGTATCGTACTTTTGGAGTACTTTTTAAATGAGGCAACGGTCTATGTTTGGAGTACTTTTATATTTGAGGCAATATGCAGCTTCTGATAAGATACTTTATGTCAGTCGGGGGTGTTTTGGGGGTCAGTTTGGCGGAATGCGGGGCGTAGTTTCCTAAATCGAAAATCGAAAAGGACTTAGAAAAATGAAACACTTATACAAATATACCCCTACAGAAATAAGGAGGAATCCTTATGAATTTACTTACAAAGAAATGAGTGAAGTCATTGGGGAGAGTGAGGCGAAAGCTTTATGTGCTTTATTATATAAACATCCTCCCCAAAAGAATTATCTAACTATGTCAATAAAAAATATCTACAAGGAAATTGACACCGAAAAATATGTTTATGAACTATTAGACGGCAAGTGTATTGAAACGGTTTTTATTAAACGTCGAGATGGCGGAACAGTTTGCGTGAGCACGCAAGTCGGTTGTTCTGTTGGCTGTATTTTCTGCGAATCTGGCCGAAACGGCTTTGTTCGTAATTTGACTCCCTCTGAAATAGTTCAGCAGGTTATACTGTTGCGGCGGAAAGTAAATCGCATCGTTTTTATGGGTATGGGAGAGCCTTTGTTCAATTATGACAACCTGATAAAAGCAATTCATATTCTGCGGGATAGAAACGGAATGAATTTTCCTACAGACGGTATTACTGTGTCAACCGTTGGGCCGGTTAACCAACTGAAAAAATTGCGTGAGGAGCATCTAAAAATTCAGTTAACAATATCATTACACGCAACAACACAGGCTACAAGAAACCATATCATTCCCAATATGCATATATATGATATTAATGATGTTGTCGCTGGAGCGTTGTCTTACTCGGAGAGGCACAATCGAAAAATCGTATTTGCGTATTTGCTTTTGCCAGGAATAAATGACCGACCTTCCGATGTAAAACAACTGGCAAGGTGGTTCCGAGAAAAAAATGTCATGATAAATTTGCTTGAATACAATCCTACAAGCAATCTGCAAATTAAAATGCCCAAAAAACAGGGGATGTATATATTCAAACAGCAGTTGGAACGAGCCGGGCTTGATGTTACCATGAGAATTTCTCATGGTAGAAATATTAAAGCAGCTTGTGGACAGTTGGCTAATAAATACAATAAAATAGATAAAAAGTAATTGGATAGCATATTCGATTTGCAAAGTAAAACAGTGTTCTAAATATTTAAGAACAACTTATTGAAAATGGGAATATAAAGTGCCAGTCGCTAAGTCGCAGAGCCAATAACTGTAAGTTCACTCACAGTTATTGGCTCTTTTTTATTAGGCAGTAAATACAAAACCGCCCTTTTCTTTTCAAGAATAGAATTTCGGTGGAGTATATTTCGATTTAGGAAAATCCGCCCG
>CAYRWC010000330.1:0-3195 GCA_964427795.1 uncultured Oscillospiraceae bacterium
CGTGAACTGCAAACCCTGGATGAAGAACGATTGATCGTTGAAGCGCGTCAAGCCGCAAAAATTTTGAATCATTAATCCAACCGGTCATACCGGTCAAATTTCCAAAACGGCCGAACACTGCCGCGGGAACGGTACGGGTAAATGAAAGAGGATCTTCATTGCTGAAAATCCTCTTTTCTGGAGCCGCTGGTGAGAATCGAACTCACGGCCTGCTCATTACGAGTGAGCTGCTCTACCGCTGAGCCACAGCGGCAACTAAATTTGCCTGTTACAGTTTATCATGTTCATTGATGAAGTCAAGATGTAGGATGAACGAAAATCAATAAAGACGGCATATCTAAAGTGATCATGTCAAATTGCACAATGAATAGTAAGTATTTTTGTAAAATTGTCCATATTGACAGAACGATAATACTTGTATTTTCTGCATCTAACGGTATAATGTAAATAGAAATAAAAAAGTAAGAAGCAGAAGCAAAAGAAATCAAATGCCTTGATCTTAAGGCGTTGAGGAGGCGAAAAATTATGAGTAAATCTTTTAGTATGCATGACATTGACGTCAAAGCTTTTATTCAGGCTCTCGACCAATGTAAAGGAAATGTTCTCTTGGTAACCAGTGAAAACGATCGGTTTAATTTGAAGAGTAAACTGAGCCAATTGGCCGGTATCGTCAACATAATTGAAGGCGGCCGTCTGGTTGAAGCAAAGATTATTTGCGAAAATCCGGAAGACGAAACATTATTGTTCCGATTGAATCTTTTTGGAAACAGCTCGAACACGTAATTAATGGATCATGTCTTTAAATTCGCGATCTTCAATGAAAGACAATCGCAAGGGTATCCGGCAACGGGTACCCTTTTCTGTAAGCTGAAACAGAAAGTTTGATTATCGAAGAAAAAATTAACCTGGCGGTCATTTATTTTATTATTATTCATGATAAAATTAGATTTTAGGTAAAAGGATAAAATTTGAATTGACAGGTGAACCGATCAATGACGAACAAAAAATACCGTATGGGTCTGGACATAGGATCAACAACGATCAAAATCGTCCTGCTCCAGGAAAATGCAGTTGTATATCAGCAATACCGCCGCCATCATGCCGATATCGGCGGCGAGTTGTGCCGTGCTTTTGATGAAGTGACGAATCTATATCCGGATGCCCAGGTTCAGATCAATATAACCGGTTCCGGCGGTGTCAGTGTGTCGCGATGGCTTGACCTGCCGTTCGTTCAGGAAGTAATCGCCGAAACCGAAGCGATTCACCATTATTATCCGGATACGGATGTTATTATCGAACTCGGCGGTGAAGACGCTAAAATCACTTATATGAAACCGGTGCCGGAACAGCGGATGAATGGCACCTGCGCCGGCGGAACGGGCGCGTTTATCGATCAGATGGCCACCTTGCTTCAGACCGATGCAGCCGGTCTGAATGAAATGGCATCCCGTTACCAGACACTATACCCGATTGCGTCCCGCTGCGGCGTTTTCGCAAAAAGTGATTTACAGCCGCTGATCAACGACGGCGCAGCTAAAGACGACCTGGCTGCATCGGTCCTTCAGGCGGTTGTCAACCAAACGATAGCCGGCTTGGCTTGTGGCCGGCCTATCCGCGGCCAGGTTGTTTTCCTGGGCGGGCCGCTGCATTTTTTACCGGCGCTGCGGGACGCTTTTACCCGTACGCTGGGTCATAATGTCAAATCATTTGTCACACCGCCGCAGGCGCAGCTTTTTGTAGCCATCGGCGCCGCGTTATTGTCGGATCAGCAGTATATGCCGTTAGCTGAAATCAGAACGCGTTTCCAGACCTCCAAAAAAATGGAATTGGACATTACGCGGATCCGGCCGTTATTCGCCGGAGCCGAGGATAAAGCGGAATTTGATCGCCGCCATAGCTTGCACGCCATTGATTTATGCGATATATCCAGCCAGAAAGGGCCGTGCTATCTGGGTATCGACGCCGGAAGCACAACAACCAAAGCCGTTCTGATCAATCAGGCCGGCGAACTGGTTTTTACCTATTATGCCGGCAACAAAGGCAATCCGATCAACAGTGCCGTTTCGATTTTAAAGCAGCTTTATGAGCAGCTGCCGGCAGATGCCTGGATCGCCAATTCATGTGTGACCGGTTATGGCGAGCGGCTGATTCAGACTGCTCTGGGCGTTGACGAGGGCGAGATAGAGACCATGGCCCATTATCGTTCCGCCGAGTATTTTTGTCCGGGCGTCAATTTTATCATCGATATCGGCGGCCAGGATATGAAATGCCTGCGGATTAAAAACGGCGTGATCGACAGCATCATGATCAATGAAGCGTGTTCGTCCGGCTGCGGATCCTTTATCCAGACATTTGCCGAAACCCTGAACATGGATGCCCATACCTTTTCCCTTGAAGCTCTGGCAGCCGAGCATCCGGTGGATCTGGGAACCCGCTGTACGGTTTTTATGAATTCGCGCGTCAAGCAGGCTCAAAAGGAAGGGGCAAGCATTGGCGATATTTCCGCGGGATTATCATATTCTGTAGTCCGCAACGCCTTGTATAAAGTCATCAAGATCAAGGATGCGTCGCAATTAGGCGAAAAAGTAGTTGTCCAGGGCGGAACATTTCTTAACGACGCAATATTGCGTTGTTTCGAACAAATAACCGGCAGGGAGGTTATCCGGCCGAACATCGCCGGCCTTATGGGAGCTTTTGGCGCGGCTTTGCTGGCCCGCGAAAGAAGCAAAGAGGACTCGGTCAGCCATTTGCTTGACGCAACCTCGCTGCAGAGCTTTCATTATGAAACGGAGCGGACCCACTGCAATCGCTGCACCAACCATTGCCAGCTGACAATTTCGCATTTCAACAACGGCGAACGTTATGTTTCAGGCAACCGATGTGAACGCGGAGCCGGCGAAGAGCGGTCCGAGCGCGATGTATTGCCCAATCTTTTTGATTATAAATATAAACGGCTGTTCCAATATAAACCATTGCCGGCAAATGAAGCGCCGCGCGGCGTGATCGGCATACCGCGGGCATTAAACATGTACGAAAATTATCCGCTTTGGTTTACCATTTTGACCGAGTTGGGATTCAGCGCTGAAGTTGCAGAATCGCTCATCCAGGATCTACAAAACCCTCTCAAAAGAGGTTCGGTTATTCTTACCAACGCAACCTCAAGTAACTTTCAAGGTAAGAATTTTGATGAGACTG
>CAYRWC010000331.1:0-3182 GCA_964427795.1 uncultured Oscillospiraceae bacterium
GGCCAGCGAGTAATCCGTGCACGGTTCCGCGCCCAGCCGATACAGAATATAATCGGCAAACAGAAGATATTTCCAGGTCTTCCTGTATTCCTCCGGCCGATTCTTTTTCAGCCACATGATTTTACACAGACTGAACATCGGCTGAACGGCAGTTCCCGTGATGCCGAGAACCAGACCGCTATCCAGGCGTGATCGGAGATAATCCGCTTCCTCCCGCCCCCGGCAGTCGATGTAGATCATGCTGCAGCCAAGGGTTTGTCCGGACCGGTCAATCGCTACGACCGCCTCGCCAAAGGATGAAACGCTGATTGCCTTGATCGGGCAGGTCCGGCTTATTTGCCTGACTTGCGCGATAACTTTCATCGCCGCCGTCCATACTTGCTCAGGATCGATTTCCTGCCGGCCGGGTTGTGAGGAGATCAGCGGATAATCCTGATATGCTTGTGCCAGCAAAGAACCGGCCTCTTCGATGATGCTTGCTTTACAGCCGGATGTTCCTATGTCCAGACCTAAAAGGCTCATGAAACCGCACCTCCCTGCCCGGTTTACCGATACCAAAGCCGCAGATAGCTTTCCACGATGTTTTTCATCTCCCGGAAAATGATATTCTGACGATAGGCCGTTGTAAAATAATCAATCGAAGCTTTGCCGGATCCGGAGCAAGTCCTGCCCAATAAACCTCTGTCGACCAGCCGTTCTGTCGCTTCGGCGCCGGCGACTCCGGCAGCATGCTCGACCATATCCGTGAAAAGCAGCGGCGAAGAATCCCGCTCCAGCGCCGTCCATAGATTGACTTTACAAACGCCGTCGTCAATCAGATGTACGATCTGTTCACCAGGCACGGAGGACGCGCCGTGAAGGACGATACGTGTGCCAATTCTTGCCTTAATCTCCCGGGCGCGGTCACCGTGATATTGCAGATTCTTTGCGTCGGCCCGATGTTCGGTCCCTAAGTTGGCAACTATCAGATCGACGCCGGTCTCCCGGCAAAATTGTTCCGCCCGCCGCGCCGTTGTCAATTCGCTTTTTTCATCTCCGGCCGCGTCCATAATTTCGTCGCAGGCGCCTTCGATAACGATATCCTGTCCCCGTTCGGCGACAAAGCGTCTGGTCAGGTCGATATTGTCGGCAAACGGTATTTTCGACGCGTCGAACATAATCGATGAAAAAGCGTTCATGTCCCATGTCAGAAGATCCTGATCATCATCAAACTGAATATGATCCAGATGAACCATGACTTTCAGCTTTTCAAAAGGTGATCCGGGACCGGTCAAAATCTGCAGATCAACCAGGAAAAGTTTCAGGCCGATGTCCCATTGCCGGGTATGCGTATAATTAGCCGACTGGGTCCGATGACTGTAGCGATTGGTTATAGCGATAATAATCGGCAGATCGGCCGATCCTTTGCAGCCGCCATAATCTTTAACGGCAGCCAGAACGGCTTCGGTCGTCGTCAGATTTTCCGTACAGAAGCACGGCAAGACCCATCGGTTTCGTTCTGCTTCGGCATAGATGTCCAATACTTCTTTCCGCTTTGAAATAACAGGCATAAACGACCTCCTTATAAAGCCGTCCGGACATGCGCAGGCATGTTGAGCGGTTTCTTACTGCCGCCCGATTAAATCGATTTGATCGTAATGAAGATAAGTGGTAAAAGCTTCTTGAACAGCCGCGCCGACATGGCCGGCCGTTACGGCGACATGATGCCGGAAACCCTGCCTGCCGATCGTCAGAAGCTTCTTGTCCAGCCGGCTGATTTCGGCGACGCCGCCGCAGCCAAAGAACTGCTCCTCAATCGGTTCGTCGGTCATTCGCCCTTCATCCAAATAAAACGCCAACCTGCCGTTTTCTGTTTTCAGGCTGGCATAGGTTATCGGCGACGGAGCGATCCGGCCGGTGTTGCAGCCCCAGCCACAACCGGCGCCTAAACTTTTGGCGAACATTTTATGATCGATAACCGTTCCTTTTTCCGTCATCATGGACTGTGGCACCGGCCCGCAATGAAAGAGAATACAGCGGTCCGCCTCGCTGCCGTAATTATTGTTCCAATCCAGACAGGTAGCCGGTTTCCCGGATGCCGCCGCCAGCCCATACATGGCAATCGCGTTGCCGGTATCGAGCTCGCAGGCCGCGGTTACGCCCCGGTCGTTCAACTCGCTCAGCAAAACGCATGGCGCCACGCGCAGCCCCTTTTCAATTTCTTCCCAACAACGCACAGACAGACAAGCGAGACGATAATCGGTTATCATATCATCAAGGGCGATGCTGATTTTGCTGAGCATTTTGATCTTCGCTTCCGGCGTATCGCCCCAGTTCGTATAATTCAGCAAGCGGTTGCGTTTATCCTGGAATTTGACGCAGCTCTCCGTTATATCGCCGACCCGCAAAAATAATTCCGACAAATCGAACGTATCGGTCGTGATGCCGTAACGCTGCAAAGCCAGCTCGTCAACGCGAACCGTTTTAAACGCCGTCGTCCTGGACCCGATCGCTCCGACCGTCATGCGCTTCATGCGTTTGACAATTTGGCAGGTCGCGGCAAAATCAATGATCTGCTTCTTAAAAAGACTGCTGTCCGGATGCACGACATGAGGCGGAAAAACCGTATAAGGGATTTGATACTGATAAAAGACATCCATGATCGAGAACTTCCCGCAAAAAGCGTCCCGGCGGTTGTTAAAATCCATTTTGCCGATTTCGTCCGGATAAGCCTGGATCAGGATCGGTACGCCGCAATCGGCCAGAGCTGCCACAGCGCCGTTTTCATCGCCGAAATTCGGCAAAGAGAGGATAACGCCGTCATACTCACCTTGATGACAGCTCAGGAACGACGCGTACC
Source organism: uncultured Oscillospiraceae bacterium (assembly GCA_964427795.1). Taxonomy (GTDB): domain Bacteria; phylum Bacillota; class Clostridia; order Saccharofermentanales; family UBA5734; genus JAYFQE01. The sequence goes on from CAYRWC010000331.1 coordinate 2,840, forward strand.
GTCTGCCTTCATCGGCTGTTTCTACCGCTCCATAACGGGTACAGGTATCATCCATCATCAAAACACCGAATCCCAGGTCCTCGACAACCGTTTTCAACTGCTTTCTGGCTTCGGCAATTAAGGATTCCGGGAAAAAGCCTCGGTTGCCAAAATACAGGGCAAATGTTATCTTTTTCATAACAAAAACCTCTTTTCGCTTGTTCAGAGTATTTGTTTTTCCGCTGCAGATCATACAATATTCCGGCATGCCAATGGATCATTTCCATCATAAACCGCCGTTCATGCCGCCGATAGGTAATAGTGTCCCGCGAAGTGTAAATTCGTCCCGATATTTATCTTCAAG
>CAYRWC010000332.1:0-3176 GCA_964427795.1 uncultured Oscillospiraceae bacterium
CGGCGACGATTTTTTCGTTATCGCCACCGGCCAGGGCGACCGGTATACGCGGTCGGGTTCCTTCACACTTGACGCCGAAGGCTATCTGACTACCGCCGAAGGCGATCGCGTACTGGGGCAAAACGGCGCGATCCAAATCGGCACGGACGATTTTGCGGTCGACAGCCAAGGCTGGATCAGCGTCGGCGGTCAAACGATCGACCAGCTGCGCCGCGTCAGTTTTGCCGATACAACCGGGTTGCGCAAGGAAGGCGGCAATCTCTACAGCAGCGGCGGCGGACAGACCGAACAGGCGCCGGGCGGACAAGTCCGGCAAGGATACCTGGAAACCGCCAATGTCGATTTGGCCGATCAAATGGTCAGCCTGATCGAAATCCAGCGTTCATATGAAATAAACCAGCGGGTCATTCAAATCATGGATGATAAATTGGGCCGCTCGGTCAACGATGTCGGCCGCGTTTGAGCGGACGGGAAGGAGACGGCATGTCGCAGGCATTGAGAACAGCAGTATCGGGCATGGCGGCGCAGCAGCTGCGCATGGATACGATTGCCAATAATATTGCCAATGTCAACACCAACAGTTTTAAAAAAAGCCAGGTCAATTTCTCCGACGCGGTTTATACAACCCTGACCAATCCGGCCGACACGGCTTCAACAGAAAACCTGCAGCGCGGACATGGCACACTTACAGCGTCAACCAAAACCAATTATAAAACCGGCATCCAGCAGGAAACCGGCCGTTCGCTCGATCTGGCCATTCAAAATGAAGGCTTTTTCGCGCTTGAACAGGCGGACGGTACAGTCCGTTATACCCGGGACGGCGCGTTTCAGACCAGCGATGACGGAGCCAATACCTGGCTGGTCAACAGCGGCGGCCAATACTTGCTGGATACGGCCGGCCGGCGGATCGGCGTTCCATCGGGAAATGACCTGGATCAAGCTGTTGTTTCCAATAGCGGGCAAGTAGTCGTTTCCGGCCGCCAAGTGGCGACAATCGGCGTCTGGCAGTTTGCCAATGAAGCCGGACTGGAAGCGACCGGCAGCAAGTCCTGGCAGACTACGGCCGCGTCCGGAGAAGCTCAGTCGGCTGATCCGGATCTGCGGCAGGGTTTTCTGGAGCAATCCAATGTCGATCTGACGGATGAATTATCCAGCCTGATCGTATCACAAAGAGCTTACGCCCTGATCGGCCGGGCGATATCCGTGGCCGACAACATGAAAGCAACAGAAAACGATATCAGACGCTAATGATGTGCAGACGGTCCGGACAAGCGGCTGTCATCGGTCAAGGAGGAACATGAATATGAAAATCAATCCCAATATAAGCGCCGGCGCGATTCAGCGCTACAACAACGTTATCCGCCAGGCTAAAACCGCAGAACCAGCGGCTGCGCCTTCAGGACAATCTCAGGATCGGGTCGAACTGTCTGCGGAAGGCCTGCAATTCGCCGAGATGGTCAAAGCAGCCAAGAACGCTTCCGATTTCTCGACTGAGAAAGTCGACGCCATCCGTCAGAGCATCCAGGACGGAACCTATTCGATGTCGTCGGCGGCGGTCAGCCAGAAAATCATCGAGGGAAACCAGTATGAACGTTGAGCTGAAAAATCTGCTGAACCTTCTATCTCAGGAAAAAGACTGCTGCAGCCGATTGCTGGATCTGGCCGGCGAGAAAAAGAAAGCGATCATCACCGACCAGGTGGCTTGGCTGGATCAGATAGTCGGCCAGGAAGAACATATACTGACTCAGTTGAAAAAACTGGAAACCGACAGGCTGGACTTTATTCGCCAAACGGCCGCGTGCTGCCGGATTCCGGAAAAAGACATGACATTGAGCGCCTGGCCTTTTCCGGCAGACCAAGAGGAAAAACGGCAGATCAGTGTTATGCAGACCGGTTTCAAACAGGTTATGTCCGCGCTGGCTGAACAGAACCAGGTCAACGACCGGCTGATCGATATGCATTTTATGTTGATCGACCAATTGCTCTTTAAGAAAACTCAGACAAAAACCCAATTGCAGTATACGCCGAACGGCGGTTTGGACCAAACCAGAAACCAAACCGTTAATCTGATTGACCGTGTGATGTGAGGAGCTTGTGAGTACAACATTTTTTGGATTGGAAAGCGCCCGTAAAGCCCTGGCGGCAAGCCAGAAGGCCATCGATGTTTCCGGACACAATATCGCCAATGCCGATACCGTAGGTTATACGCGCCAGCGCCTGACACTGGCTGCGATCGAGCCGAAGATCAGCAGCGGACGTTATCTGAATGCGGAACGCGGCATTGTAGGCGCCGGCGTGGAAATCGTCACGGTAGAACAAGTGCGCAGCGAGTTCCTGGATCAGCAATACCGCAATGAAACATCGCTGCAAAGCGAATGGAATACCCGCGCGGATGCCTTGTCTTATATTGAAACTCTGTTTGACGAACAGGACGACACCGGCATTACCGCGGCCATATCCGATTTTACCAATAGTCTGCAGGAGATGTCCAAGGATCCGGTCAATAAAGAATACCGCACCAATCTGCTGCAGAACGGCTTAAAAATGACCGAAACCTTTCAGCACTATGTCAGTCAGCTGACCGATAAGCAGACCGAGCAAAACAGCCAGGTCGAGGTCCTGGTCGGCCAGATAAACGATCTGGCCGCGTCTGTCAGCGATCTGAACCAGCAAATAGCCCGTTATGAATTGAGCGGCCAGAAAGCAAACGACTTGCGCGACCAGCGCAATCAAATGCTGGACCAGTTATCCGGTCTGGCGGAAATCAGCTATGTCTATAACGCTCAGGATCAGCTGACCGTCAATCTGGGCGGTCAGGCTCTGGTCGATAACGATACGGTCCGTAAATTGGCTCTGGCTAAAACCATCGATAATCCGGTAACCGGACAGGCCGACAGCCTCTATGAAGTTCAATGGGCGGATACAGGCAATGCCGCCGGCATAACGGGCGGCAGCTTAAAAGCCTATCTGGATCTGCGCGACGGCAATTCCGCCGATACGATCGGCATACCCTGGCTGGTTGGTCAGCTGGACACCCTGGCCAATTCCATGGCAACCGAATTCAATCAAATCCATCAGCAGGGCTGGACCTTGCCGGTCACCGGCGCGTCCACCACCGGCGTTCTCTTTTTCAAGCAATCGGTTGATATCGACGGCAATCTGCTGGCGGTGCGGGC
>CAYRWC010000333.1:0-3161 GCA_964427795.1 uncultured Oscillospiraceae bacterium
CCAGGCGCTGGATCATTTGATCGGCAGCCGCGAACCGGCGCTCCAGGGTCCGATGTTTTTCCCGTATTTTAACGGATCACCGGAACCCAATCATGCGGCTCAGAACCGGGGAACCTTTTTGGGCCTCGATCTGAGCCATGACCGTTATGACCTGTTCCGGGCAATCATGGAAGGCATCGTCTATCAGACGGCGTGGATGATGGATACGCTGCGTCCTTCCGGCCGGCCGGAACCGCCGCTTTTAAAAATGCTTGGCGGCGCCGGCAACAGCGCGGTCTGGACCCAGATGGTTGCCGATATACTGGGCAAACCGGTGCAAAAACCCGGAATGCCTCAGGCCGCCTGCGCCGGAGCGGCTATACTGGCCGGTCTGGCTGCGCGTCATTTCCTGACGCCGGCCGAAGGTTATCAAAAATTGGCCGGCGAGGATCAAATCATATATCCGGAACCGGTTCGGTCTGAATGTTATCGGCTGCTTTTCGCCCGGTATAAGCGTCTGGCCTTGACACTGGCGGATTGCTATGATGTTTGGCAGCCTTGAAATCAGGCATTTTCAGGCGCCATCTTTTTTTAGCTTGACCGATGTACGATACCGGAAAATCCGTCGAGTGTTCTTGCAGGAAGAAACAATATGGCTTAAGCCGCAATATTAAGGAGGACTGATCTATGTCAATGTGTGGAAGAGAAATCAGAATGGGCAAGTTGTTCAACAAGGGGGAGAATGCGGTCATTATCGCTATCGATCACGGCTATATGGACGGGCCTGTTCCGGCAATGATCGATCTGCCGGAAACAGTCCGAAAGATCGACAGCTGCGTCGACGGGATCTTAATGAGCCCCGGCATGCTGAAAAATTGCCAGCATGCTTTTAATTATAAGGGTGCGCCCCTGGCGATCGTCCGCTTGAATTGGAGCACGGTGTTTTGCTTCGAGTGGAAGTATCAACATTCTTATACGGTTCAGGCGTTTTCGGCAGCCGACGCGCTGGCGTTGGGAGCCGATATCGCCCTGATCTCTCTGACGCTGCATACAGGCGATGAGCGGACCGATGCCGACAACATCGAGCTCTTCGGAAAAATGGCCGGCGAATGCCGTCATTGCGGACTGCCGGTTATCGGCGAGTGTTTTCCGGCCGACAGCGACAATCTGACCGACGAACAAATGCATGACATCGTCTTGCGCGGAACACGGATTCTGGCGGAGATGGGTGCCGATATGATCAAAACTTTCCATACCTGCGATTTTCAGGCGGTAACGGCCGGCTGCCCGGTTCCGGTTTTTGGTCTGGGCGGGCATACGACGCCGGATCCGCTCGATTCGCTGATTTTAGCACAGCGGGAAATCAAAGAGGGCGCCAGAGGCGTGGTCTTCGGCCGCAACGCGATTCAAAGGCCGGATCCGCGGGCTTATCAGAAGGCTTTATGCGCCGTGGTCAAGCAAGGTCTGGATCCCCGTCAGGCTGCTGCCCAATATCATTTGCTGCCTTGAGGTGAAGCGCTATGAATCGATTGTTTGATGTCAAATCCGTTGACCGGCAGTTTTATCAAGAGAACCTGCAGTCTTTTCTGCCGCCTGAAATCATCGATATTCATACGCATGTCTGGCTGGACCGGCATCGTGTTCATGACGATGGTCCCGCCAGAATCGAATCCTGGCCTTCTCGTGTCGCCAGGGAAAACCCGATTGAGGATCTGATCGAAACCTACCGTCTGCTGCTGCCGGAACAGCGCGTGACACCGTTGATTTTCAGCAATGTCGGTCCCGGCGACGATGCCGCGGCCATGAACGAATATGTCCGTCAGGCAGCCCAAGAACATCGGCTGCCGGCTCTGGTGTTCGCCTTGCCGGAATGGAGCGGCGAGCGCCTGGAGCAGGAAATCATGGCCGGCGGCTATTATGGCTGCAAGGTTTACCTCAGCCTGTCGGCCGCGTACATTCCCGCCGGCGAGATCCGCATTTATGATTTCCTGCCGCCGCATCAGCTGGAGATACTTAATAAGCACGGCTGGATCGTTATGCTGCATATTCCCAGGGACGGCCGTCTGAAGGATCCGGTCAATCTGGCGCAAATGCTGGAAATTGAAGAACGCTACCCGAATATAAAACTGATCATCGCTCATGTCGGCCGGGCTTACTGCGCGGAAGATGTCGGCGACGCGTTTGAAATCCTGAGCCGGGCCGACCGCATGATGTTTGATTTCAGCGCCAATTGCAATGAAACGGTTTTCCGCCGGCTGATCCGGGCTGTCGGGCCGAAAAGGATATTATTCGGCAGCGACATGCCGATTCTGCGGATGCGTACCAGGAGAATCTGCGAAAACGGCCGTTATGTGAATCTCGTGCCGCGTGGCCTCTACGGCTCGGTTGCCGGCGACAGCCATATGCGGGAAGTGGACGGCCCCGAAGCGGATCGGCTGACCTTTTTCCTTTATGAAGAACTCGACGCATTCCGACGGGCTGCCGCGGCTTGCGGCTTGAACGCGGCAGATATCGAAGATGTCTTCTATAATAATGCCAAAAAACTTTTGGATACGGCCGGCAAAGGCTGATCCCACGGGAGGATATTGATTATGAACAAACCGGTTATCGGCCTGCTGCCCTTTTATCTGGCGTTATATGATGACTTTTCACCGAAGTACCGGCCGGCGGTGGAACAATTCTATCAGCGGATCGCCGGCGAACTGGTTAAACGGGGCCTGGATGTTCGGACCACCGGCATTTGCCGCCGGGAAGCCGAATTCAGCCAAGCCATAACGCAATTTGAAAACATGAAGGCAGATGCCCTGTTTACCTTGCATCTGGCATATTCACCTTCACTGGAAGCGATCTGTCCTTTAGTTAAAACGGATCTGCCGTTGATCATTCTGGACACGACTCCGGATTATGCCTTCGGGCAGGATCCGGACACGGACAAGCAGATTATGGCCAACCACGGCATCCATGGTGTGCAGGATCTCTGCACGATGCTGCTGCGGTATGGCCGGAGCTTTCAACTGGAAGCCGGATCCTGGGAAAAGTCCGATATGCTTGATCGGGCGGCTGTTTGGGGATATGCCGCCCGGACGGCCCGGATCATGCGTTCGTCGCGGGTCGGCCTGATCGGCAAGCCTTTCCGGGGCATGGGCGATTTCTATCTGCCGGCTGAGGAACTGAAACGTCTG
>CAYRWC010000334.1:0-3150 GCA_964427795.1 uncultured Oscillospiraceae bacterium
GTTTGGTACGACCGGCTTATCACGTTGATTATCCGGACCGGCTGAACGGACCGGCCGTTTATTTATGCCGCCACTTTAATACACACGGCGTTTTTATGACGATGCCCTGGCTGGACAAGCCCATACATCCTTGGTCATTGCACGTTTATCATGATAAAGCGCTGTGCTACCGCCATATGATGGATTATACGCTGACCAAAAGGTTCGGCTGGCCGAACTGGAAAGCCGGCCTGACTGCGCGCGCCGCCGCCGCTTTTTTGCCCCGTTTGATGCGTTCGGCCCGGACGATCCCGGTATACCGCGGCTCGATGAAGATTCTGCATACCTATCACTTAAGTCTGGAAGCTCTCCTGAACGGCGAGAGCTTACTGATTTTCCCCGATCGCGACTACACCAGTCAGGAGCGACATATGGGGGATATGTATGAAGGATTCTTGGCGATCGACCGGCTCTATTTCCGGCAAGCCGGCTGCCATATCCCTTTTATTACGCTGTATGCCGATCCGCAGACGCATATCCTGCATGTCGGCGACCCGGTTCTGTTCAGCGGCGCTTCCAGCGATCCCGGCGAACGCGCCGTCGTATACCAGGCCATCAAACGTCAGCTCAGCGGCTTGCCGCCGGAGAAAGCCGCTTTATGACACTCGGGATTCATCCGCTCGATATCGGAACCGTAAAACTGGAAAATAATCTGGCGCTGGCACCGATGTCCGGCACTTCGGATCTGGCTTTCCGCCATATCTGCCGCCGGATGGGCGCCGGTCTGACGGTTACCGAACTGGTCAGCGCGCGGGGAATGGCCTATGATCCGACTTTGCAGCGCAATTGGCGGTATTTGGCCATCGATCCGGCCGATAACCCGGTTGCCATCCAGCTGTTTGGCTCCGATCCGGCCGATTTTCAAAAAGCGATCCGGATTATCGGCCGGCACCCGATCCTGCGTCGTTGCAGTTTAATCGATTTGAATATGGGCTGCCCGGTAGCCAAGGTGATCCGCACAGGCGGCGGCAGTGCTTTGATGCGGACGCCGGAACTGGCGGCGCGCATTGTCGCGGCCAGCGTTGCCGAAGCGGCCGGATATGGTTTGCCGGTTACGGTGAAATTCCGTAAAGGCTGGGACGATAATTCGGTAAACGCCGTTGAATTTGCCAGGCTGTGCGCGGACGGCGGCGCGGCCGGGCTGACGATTCACGGCCGGACAAGAGAACAGATGTACGGCGGGAAGGCCGATTGGCAGATCATCGCCGCGGTTAAGGCCGCGGTCTCGGTTCCCGTGTTCGGCAACGGGGATATCCGCTCGGCCGATGACGCTGAACGCCTGCTGGCGGAAACGAAGGCCGACGGTGTGATGATCGGCCGGGCCGCTCAGGGCAATCCCTGGATTTTCCGCCAGATCCTGGCTGCTCCGGAGGGCGGGCGGCCCGGAAAGCCGGCGGACGGAAATACCGCCCTGAGGATTACACCCGAAGAGCGGATCGATGTTTTTTTCGAACATCTGAACGGACTGTGCGCGATAGTCGGAGAGGCAACGGCGGCGCGGGAAATGCGCAAACATTTGGCCTGGTACATGAAGGGTCTGCCGGGAGCCGCCGCTTTTAAGGCCGAAGGCATGAAGGCTGAAAGCTGTAAAGATCTGCGGGTCGTATGGGAAGATTGGCGCATTTACTGCCAGAAATATTGTGTATATTTATCATAGAAGTTGTTATATTTGCATAGTATAATGGATTGCACAGCGTCTATGCTGACCCGCTTGTCCGAACCGAGGAGTCCGGATCGGGAATGGTATTTAATTAAGGGGGTATCCTGGATATGAAGAATTATCCCGCAGCAAAAATCCGCAATCTGGTTCTGCTGGGTCATGGCGGAGCCGGTAAATCCGCTTTTGCGGAGGCCGTCTTGTTCAATGCCAAGGCTACAGATCGCCTGGGCCGGTCGGCGGACGGCAATACCGTTATGGATTTTGATCCCGAGGAAATACGCCGCAAAGTATCGCTGAATACATCGATCGCCGCCTGTGAATGGCGGGATTGCAAGATCAATCTGATCGACACGCCAGGCGATTTCGACTTTTTAGGCGAAGTCATGCAGGGCATTCGGGTCGCCGATGCCGGCTTGATCCTGATCAGTGCCAAAGACGGTTCTGCCGTTGGCTCGGAAAAAGCGGTCCGCATGTGCCGCAAGAAAAATCTGCCGGTGTTCTTCATGATCAGCCGGATGGATGAAGCCAACGCCAATTTCAATAAAGCTCTGGAAAGCCTCAAGACTACATTTGGCCAACCGGTTGTTCCGCTGGCGCTTCCGATTCTCAGCGACGGCAAGATGACCGGCGTGATCGACGTTATCGAAAACCAGGCGTACGCTCTGGACGCCAAGACCGGCGCAGCCGCTCCCATCGCCATGCCGGCCGGCCAGCAATCTGTTGTGGACGGCATCCGCGACGCGTTGAACGAGACTGTGGCGGAAACCAGTGAAGAATTGATGGAAAAATTCTTCAACGGCGAAGCGTTCACCAATGACGAATTGGCCGGCGGTATCCGCGCAGCCATCGCGTCAGGCTCGCTTTATCCTGTATATACCGGATCCAGTACGGCAAACTGGGCGATCGGCTACACCATGGACCGCCTGATTCAATTGCTGCCGGCTCCGTCCGATCTGACTGCCGTTCAGGGAACAGTTCCGGATGATGCCGACACTGCCGTCGAGGTCGCCTGCGATCCGGCAGCTCCTCTGGCCGCTTTCGTTTTTAAAACAATCGCCGATCCTTTTGTCGGCCGCATCTCGCTTTTCCGGGTTTATTCCGGTGTCTTTAAGGCTAACAGCACCGTTTACAATCCGAATCGGGAAAAAGAAGAACGCATCGGTTCCTTGTTTCTGATGCTGGGTAAAAAACAACTGCCGGCCGACCAGATCGGTGTCGGCGACATCGGCGCCGTAACGAAATTGCTGGCTACGACGACCAATGACACGCTCTGCGACCGCAACCGGCCCGTCATGCTGCCGCCGATCAAATTCCCGGTGCCCTGCCTGTCCATGGCTATCCTGCCCAAGGTCAAGGGCGAAGAAGACAAGATTGTTGCCGGCTTGAACAAGCTGAAAGATGAAGATCCTGTCTTTGCCGTTAAAAACGACGGCGAGACAAGACAAATTGTC
>CAYRWC010000335.1:0-3144 GCA_964427795.1 uncultured Oscillospiraceae bacterium
AACACATGCAATTTTAGGGACATGGAAATATCCGTTATCAAGATTTTTTGTCGGTAAATCAGGATTCCGGTTCTTCAACGTCGCTTCCCGGTTGAGCATCTTCCGCCTCAAGTAAATCTGCTTCCGTCAAGCGGTCTGTAGTCGGTATTTGTGTTTGTCCATATAAATACTCAAGATCAAGATACTCTAAAGCGGCGCGGATATAGGTCCGTACAGGTTGTGCGCCCAGATGCCGGATCAGATCGGCGCCGGACAGCGCAGCCGTCCATTGGTAAGCTTCGCCATGCAATTGGGCGATCTTGTCAAGCAGCAGAATCAAGTCAGATTCCTGCGCCGGCAGTATTTTCAAGGCTTCGGCGTCGATCGCCCGGGTGAAAAACCGCGTCATTTCCGAGGCAGCTTCATCTCCGTTACGCGCACGTGCCAATTCAGGCATAATGGTACGGTCGTCATTTGTTTTTCCATACCATAGGTCATCTTGCAAACGGGTAGCTGCTGCCGCCACGGTATAAATCGGATATTTCATTGTTCCCTGCCAGTTCAGGAGCCAGTTCAGGTTCTTATAGGCATTGAAGCGGGATAACTTTCCCAGGCGTCCTATCAGTTCGACTTCATCGATTAAAATAACCCAGCCTTCAAAACCGCAAAGCTGTATCATATCAGCCATCAGGCCAAAATAAGCGGTTGTATGCTCTGAGACTTTGAATTTAAAATTAGGCTGAGCCGATCCCTTGATCATGCGGTGTATGCGTCCCAGTTCGCCAACCGGCAGACGGACGCCCATCAGGTCGCTATACAGCTTTTCTTTGTCCTCGCCTTCGGCAAAATAGTAATCCTCTAAAACTTGCAGGGGCAAGGCGTTAGCATATCGTCCGCTTTCATACAGTACCGATTGCCCGATTTCAGCCGGCTGCATACGGTTCAGATATTGCTGGATACCGTCCAGGGTTGAATTGGGCGTTCTGATCCTCGGCGCTATCTGGCTATAGAAATGCAGCAGATTGTGGCAGGAAACTTCACGGCTCAACGATATCCGGCTGACGGCGAAATTGTGATTCAAGGCCAGATGCTCAATCGTTGTCAGAGCATGTGTTTTCCCCTGACCGTATTGGCCCCAGATCAGGCGTCCGGGCGGATTGACGCCTTCATCAAAACGGGTCAGGTCATCCAGAATGCGCGAGGACACGGATTCACGTATATCGGGCAGCAGGCGGGTCGAGCAGCGAGTCGGAATACCGGAACGCAAAGATTCAATCACAAAAATGGCTTCACGGTTATTCATGAGATTCCTCCAGATATTTCCTCATCACCGGCGTAAACATTATTCATAACAACCGACTTCAAAGCCGGCGGCGGCAGCATATCGATCGATATATCCCGCGGTTTCTTTTTTAAGCCGTACTGACTAAAAACTTCTTTCAGGTGCCGGGACAGTATTCGCGGAAAATTTTCCCCCTGTGCTTTAAGATGCTCATCGACATCGACGATATCACAAAGCGGGTTGAAGCGGCCGGATGGCACCAATCCTGTTTGCAGGCGCATCCAGAGCGCTTCATAGCTTTTAAAGCCCCTCCGGTCGTCATCAAGCAGATTCCGTCGGCCGGCCATGACCAACAGAAAATTCCTCAACAGATCCGCTTCGTCGATCAGTTGCCGGAATAATTCGCAGGTGTCCTTGATATTCGCCGGCGTATACAGATATCGGCCATTTTCCGGTGATCTTTCGTAAAGGACATCGAGATCGTCGATCAGTACGACCAGTCCTTGCCGGCCGGATAAAACGATCAGCTTTAACAGCGAATCAAGCCAGCGCCGCGCCGTCGCTTTGTTCAGGATTTCGAAAAGTCCCGAATCTTTTCGCTCATATCGCTCCAGCTTTTCACCCGCAAACCAGTTCCGCGCCAGTCGCGCGCCATCCGGATCGTCGGCGATCAACCGGTCCTTCAACAGGGTAAAGGCACAAGTGAAGCAGGCGGGACTCAAATCGGCGTTCTTAAGCAGACGCGCGGCGGCGATTCTGATTTCCCGCGCAGAATCCGGCGCTCCATAACCTTCCTCTATAATATACGGCAGTAGCTTGTCCTTGCCGTTATATATGGTTGATCCATAACCCAATGACTCGGCGACCTTTTGACTCAGACCGGTCACCAATTGGTCCATGTCGATGGCGCCGGCAATCAAGCGGTACAAGTTGGGAACATCACTCAGCTTTGGGCCGGTCGTATGTGCCGACAGGTAGACCGATATGTACCGCCTTTCGCTTGCAGCCTGTTGAATATAGCGCAGCAAGTGCGATTTACCGCTGCCTTCATTGCCGACCAGCACCTTGACCTTGCTGCCGCCGGCGGGAATATACTGATCCAGATAATAAGGCACAAAGCGATCGAGCCATACGTTCGTCCCCAGCGTCATATCGCGGATCAGATCAAGATTGGTCGGCGCGCTGCCGCTGCGCAGATTGATAATGTCTTCAACAACCAATGCCATCAAGCGTCGTCTCCTTCTTCCAGGTAGATTGTCAGGCTGCTGATATGGCTTTCGCGGCCGCTGCTGTCAACAACGGTCATCGCTCGCGTCGGGTTGCGGGCAAATCCAAGTTCAAAACGATAATGATCCAGTTCAAGAGCAGCCGACTCCTTAAAAAGGCCCAGATCAAATACAAAGAACTGTTTGGGATAGTCCTGACGGGCAGAAGCCTTGACCGTCAGCAAATCATATAAATCCGTTATGGGGACGGCGCGCCCCCAGACCATTTTTGCTTCGCGGTATTTCAATTGATTGGCTAAGCGATAAGCTTCGACCAAATCTTTCATAAATGCAGCCGCGTTAAATTTACGTGTAAGAACTTTTTTATATCGGACTGATATCCATTTAGCCAGACGCTGCGGATTTAAGTCTGATGTCCTCTCGTTCTTGCGGCCTAAGGACAGTCTGGCTTCATAATTGTCCAGGCTGATGTTCAGTTTAAAGGGCGGCAGCATATAGGACGGAAAACTGCCGTTGAATTGAACGCCGGCAGCCTGCAGTTCTTGCTCTAAATCCCGGACATAAGCCTCACTATGCAGCTGCTGGCTGATTTGATCGGATATTGTTGTCAGTTCCTGTGCCGCCGCCTGGCATTTTGTTTGAAGATCCTGAACAATC
>CAYRWC010000336.1:0-3128 GCA_964427795.1 uncultured Oscillospiraceae bacterium
CAATCCAATAACCGGCGTATATGGAAATTTATATCGGGCGTTAAGTGGAAACAGCGGATATCCGCAAAGCCTGATGCAGAATCCTAAAGCTTTTATACATCTTTATGTTTGGTCCGGCGTCTGGCAATATCTGGGCTGGAATTCGATCATTTATATTGCTGCCTTATCCAGTGTTGATCCTCAGCTGCATGAATCGGCGCAAATTGACGGTGCCAGCCGCTGGAAACGAATTTGGGCTATCGACCTGCCGGCGATTATTCCAACCATCAGCGTCCTGTTGATTCTGAATGTTGGCAGCATCATGAGCGTCGGTTTTGAAAAGGTTTATCTGATGCAAAATAATCTGAACTTAACTCAATCGGAGGTTATCTCCACTTATGTTTATAAGGTCGGTTTAACATCCGGCTTGGGCAATTTTTCCTATGCCACAGCTATCGGTCTTTTTAACTCGATAATTAACTGCTTTTTGTTGGTTGTCGTCAATGCAATATCCCGTAAATTCAGTGAAGACAATACGAGCTTGTGGTAAGGAGGTTGGACTAGATGGCTGAAATTATTCGAAAATATAGCAGACGAGGCATGAGAACCTCGACTGAAGATAAAGTTCTCTATATCATTGTTACGATTGCCTTGGTCATATTTATGCTTCTTGTTGCTTATCCGTTGATCTATGTTTTGTCATCATCGTTTTCATCAGGTTCGGCAGTATCATCAGGGCGGGTGCTCTTGTGGCCTGTCGAGTTCTCATTGAAAGGTTATGAAGCAGTTTTCAAACATAAAAACATTTTGACCGGCTACCGCAACACTTTTTTATATGCATCTGTTGGCACATTCCTGAATATTGCCATTACGATGATCTGCGCTTATCCATTATCCCGACGCGATATGCAATGGAAAAAAGCTTATATGATCATTTTTGTTTTTACCATGTACTTCGGCGGCGGTCTTATCCCAACATATATCGTTATCAGCAACCTTAATATGATCAATACTTTTTGGGTTATGGTGATTCCCGGTATGCTGGGCGTTTATAATATGATTGTCGCCCGTACATTTATCATGTCGACCATTCCATTGGAATTGTTGGAGTCGGCTCAAATTGACGGTTGTTCCGACACCCATTATTTCTTCCGAATCGTTCTGCCGTTATCGAAGGCGGTTATCGCGGTTCAAGCCTTATTTTACGGGGTCGGCCACTGGAATGCTTATTTTAACGCTATGATTTACCTGAGTAAACCGAATTTATATCCGCTGCAGCTGGTCTTGCGGCAGATTCTGGTTTTAAATCAAATTGTTTTTACGGACATGTTGGATCCGGAGCTGATTGCCGCCAATGTCGGAATGGCCGACTTGCTGAAGTTCTCATTAATTGTTGTGGCAACCTTGCCCATTTTGGCTATCTATCCGTTTGCCCAGAAATATTTCATAAAGGGAATCATGGTGGGATCTTTGAAAGGCTGAACCGTATAAATATGTAGAACTTGGCTATAGCTATTTGAAATAGAAAGGTATGAAGAAAATGAGCAACAAATTATTAATCGGTATGGCGCAAGTGGATATAACACCACCTGCTCCGGTAAGCTTACGCGGGCAGTTTCATACGAGGATTTCTCAATATGTGGAAAGCCGGCTGTATGCCAATGTTTTTGCGGCTGAATCGAACGGCGAACAAATTATCATTTGTTCCTGTGATTTGGTGGCTGTTTATGCGGAATTTTGCCGTCAAACACGTGATTTGATTAAAATAAAAAATAAAGAAATCGATGTTGAGAAAATTATTATTTGTGCAACCCATATTCATACCGGCCCCTCGTTTATTAAAACGGCCGATACCTTGCATGTTGCAGCCGAATACCTACCCAAAGAAATTCAATATGTCGATCATGAAGATATTCCGGACAACGTTTGGCTGGAAGACCGTTGCGGCCGTTATCTAGCGGAAAAAGTGTGCGAAGCGGTCTGCAGAGCTTGGGAGTGTCGTAAACCTGCTTATTTCAGCCCATCTTTCGGCCGGGCAGTTGTAGGTCATTGCCGACGCGTTGTTTACGACGACAACAGCGCTAAGATGTATGGTTCTGTCGATACGGCAAATTTCCGTGAACTTGAAGGCGGCAATGATTCCGGTATCGAACTGGTGTACTTTTTCGGCGAAGATAAACAGCCGATCGGTGCTTTTGTGAACGTTGCCTGTCCATCGCAATGCGTTGAAATGGAATATTATATGTCGTCTGATTTTTGGGGTAAGGCCCGTGATCAGATTAAAAAGCAGCTGGGTGATGATTTCGTTGTCATCGGTCTTTGCGGAGCTGCCGGCGATCAATCGCCACGCGACCTGGTCCGCAGGAATAGTTCGCGTTCGAGAAGAACCGATCCCGACATGTACGGGTTAGAAGGCGCTGCCGAGCTTGGCGGGCGCATTGCCGATGTCGTTATCGACAAGATAAAACCGGCTCGGGATCATATCACAAATGAGGCATTGATCCTCCATCAGGCGATGATGGTAGATTTTCCGCTTCGTAAAGTAACACCGACTGAATATGAAACAGCAAAACGCAGCTTTGACGATTATATCGAAAAAACTAAAAAAACAGTGTATACAAACCAGGATATGGCGGCGCTTCATATATTTGGCGGTATTATGAATCGTTTCGAGATTCAAGAAGAACAACAATTCTACACATCCGAAATCCATGTTGTGCGATTTGCTGATATTGCGATTGCCACCAATCCATTTGAATTGTTTCTTGATTATGGTAATTTAATTAAGGCGCGAAGCGCGGCGACTCAAACTATTCTGATTCAACTGGCCAACGACAGCGGCGGATATCTGCCGACGGAAAAAGCTGAGCGGGGCAGCCATTACAGCGCATATGTTTCGAGCGGTATGACAGGCCATGCGGGAGGAGAATTACTGGTCCGCAAGACTCTTGATGTCATTCAAAAATTATGGCAGTAAGCCCGCGCAAGCTATAGAAAACGCAGTGGCGGCAATCAACCGAATGATAGACAGTAATGAAAGACGGTAATGAAATGGCATCGAAAATAACGGTTAATACCAATGAGATCATAGGACCCGTCAAACCTTTGAACGGAATGGACAACGGACCGGTTTGTTTTGGCGAGTTGAT
>CAYRWC010000337.1:0-3122 GCA_964427795.1 uncultured Oscillospiraceae bacterium
TAGACTGTTGAAGTTCTCCCTTCTTTAATATCTTCCACAGTATTGTCGCTTGAAAAACGAACCGCGCCTTCCTCGGAAATGAATCTAACATGAGTAGAAAAAGACCAAACATCATTTGCTGCTTCACAAGTCGCCGTAGCGGTGGACGGGTCATATTCATACGGCCCCAGCAAAAGTAAGAAAAATGGATACTATCTTTTTCATGTCAGATTCCTCCCTTTTATTACCAATCACTAATTTCTGCCTGCACGCCTGTTTCGTGCCACAGCTTTTGTGCGGCCTCCACAACCGTCTGTTTGTGAAGCATACCGTGCAGCAGCTCTACCCGAATGGTCTGATCCTTATCGCCAAAGGTCAGGTACATCCGCTCTTTATCAATTTGAACGGCGCTCAGGCGCACGCCATGTACCCCGTCGAGACCCCACCGGTAAATATCACTGCCGATGAGGATACCAAAGGTAGATACTACAGTTTCCTCGGTGTCTTTTTTCATTTGGCGGCTCGGCATGGAGATGAGAGCAGATGGCACCGCAAGGATGCGATTATCCCAAATGAGTGTTGCGTCATAGAGCAGACGACTCTGCCTCAACAATAACAGGAGAGAGATAAGGCTGATAGCTCCAAAGGCGAAAACCGCTTCTAACATAAATGTAGCGCCGAGCCACACCGCCAAACTAATACTGGCCGTGAACAATAAGACATATTCATTGCGTCGTTTGCGGATTAATTTCATTTGCATCATACCTCCCTCCAGTATAAATTTTAGGGAAGGATGCCTCAAAAAGCATCATTCGAAAGGATGAATTTGCAGAAAAAGCCTCTCATACTTTAGTATGAGAGGCCAGTAAAACCCTGTATTTATGTGGTTTTATGTATCATTCAATCGTTTGATTCTTCAGCAGGGTGCTTATGAGTTCTGCCCGACTACCTACATCATATTTTGAAAAAATGTTCCTTGCATGTGTTTTTACAGTACTCTCACTGATAAACAAAGCCCCGGCAATTTCCCGGTTGGATTTGCCTGAAAGGATTAGCTGCAATACCTCCTGCTCCCGGACAGTCAGCGGATCAAGAGTTTTAGTTTGACGAACAATGTCCGTTTGCTGTGACTGGCTCATATTGTCATAAGCAGCAAGATAAGCATGGCTTTTCAGCAGTAAGACAAGCTGGTTGTTCAGCGGCGGTAGCATAACCAGCGTAACGCACACCACTGTCAGGGCAATCACCGCCACCTCCGCACCGGGAAGCCCCATAGATGTCACAGCCATCCCCAAGACTCCTCCGCAAAGGACGCCGAATACATTGGCGGAAAGCCCAATGCCAAAGGTTTGTGCGGGATTGTCGCTATAATCCAGCATTTCTCCAAGGATGCTCCACCAAAACAGATCAAAAATACCGCAAGCACCGAGCATCAGCGTATCCACGGTCAAATAGTCGGAGGTATTTCGCCCTAACAACATAAAGCTGATGAACGCTCCTATAATCATTGCCATTCCAATATACAAAATTCTGGAACGCTTTGCTTTCATAGGTAAGTTGCGCATAATAACAAGCGCTACGATATAAGGCACGGCCCAATACCAGCTCACCAATCCCGTCAGATGCTCAAAAGCAGGATTGATGACCTGATACATCAGTCCAGAATTAATTGTGATGATAAAGACAAAAAAACACAGCAATATCAGTTGGTTTTTAATGCCGCCATGCGTCTTGTTTTTAAATGTTTTGTTCTGCTCATTCTCCTGCCCCAACGGCAGCATCCAGATGAAGGCTATACCGATTACAAGACAAAGCATCGAGAGGCTTAGCCCGATAAACGGCGACCGGTTCATGGCAAACACGTTGACTGCAATCATCAGCAGGTTGGAATAAATCAGAACATCGGCGCAGGATTTAATGCGCTCGTTCTTGGGCGTAAAGGCCCTGAGAAAAAATCCCCATGCCGCCACTGCGCAGCCACTAAAGTATCCGCTGACAATCAGTCCGCTCAACCATAGAGAGGAGGGAGCAAAAAAGAAGGGAACAGAAGCGGCTAAGCATAAGCCCATGCCGCCGAGCATCATGCTTCTGGCGGCCGCTTGTGATTTGACAAACAGACCGCAGGTAAAAAGCCCCGCAAAATGTGCGATAATTGTAGCCAGTATGTAACGGTCGGCGTCTGTTCCACGCAAATCCAGCAGGCTGTACAGCACCTGCCCCTCAAACTGAAACGACAGAATATAGGCAAAGAGAAATGAAAATCCGGCAACAGAAATCCTGCGGGCATTTATTGTTATATGGCCGTTCATGTGATAACCTCCTCTCTTTTTTAATTGGATTTCCTGCCTTTTATAACACTTTATCAATGGCGTTTTCCATGATTTTCATCCTCCTTTGTTCTCAGTCTTTGGCTTATATTTTCCATTTTTTCACCCCCCTTCATTTAAAATTGAAGGTCGGTTGAATGCAAACGCCCTTTGCACTTGCGCATCGACACCCTCGCTATGAGAATTCAGCCAGCAGCCTGCTGCACGATATCCTCCTGCCAAAGGAAGCACCGGCTTCTGACAAACAACCAGCGGTTCGAAGCTAAACACAAGGCCATGGGAACGGACTCGATTAGTAGTGATCCCGACGGATCCCACAAGGAGAAGTAGAACTAGTCCTCAAACGGCCTTCTACAAGACCATTATGGATCAGGGCGTTTACAGTTTCAACCAGCCCAGTTAAGACAGTTATGACTGGGCTATATAAGAATTATACGAGGAGAAATTTTATGAAAAAGCAACCTACCATTTACACCGACAATAGTGACTTATACGATGCTGATAAGGCTGTGAAAGATTTCGTAAAAGTTCACAAAGGCAAACTTAGCGAAGAAAATAGAGATGCACTTGGTGACTTATTAGACCGCAGAGCAGCCGCTATTTCAAATGTCCTCGGTGTTAAAGTAAGTTCGGTCGTTGACCACAAAAAGAAATAGACACCTTTCGAACGGCTCGCCAATCGGCGGGCTGTTTTTTGCCGTGATATTATCTTTTAACGATTACAAGGCAAATCGTTAAAAGATGCACACCCCCTGAGGTCAAATCGTTAAAAATAAGCACTTGGCAGCCACAAGTTCGTGTCAAGTATCCTCCGAA
>CAYRWC010000338.1:0-3112 GCA_964427795.1 uncultured Oscillospiraceae bacterium
CTCAGGCCGTCGATAGAGGCTGCCGTGAAAACCGGCTGATCGTATAAGGCTAAGAGGCCGTTTTTCAAAGCGATCAGATGAGCGCAAAAATTGCCGCTGTCTACGGTCGATACATACTGCGGTTCCAGGATGGCAATGGGTTTGATCTGATACCAGTTGTATAGGTGGCCGTGCCATTTGGGAAGTCCCTGCACCAGCCGGAGGACGGGTTCGCAATAATCGAGCAAGGCCTGCAAGCCCAGATAGCCCAGATCCCGCGCAGCCAGAGCAGATAGCATTTGCAGCCCGATGTTGGTCGGCGAGGTTTTGTTCGATACTTTCGGCCCGGGATATTTCTGGAAATTGTCCGGACATAAGCCCTGTGTTTCATCCGAAGCGAAATCCTCGAAGTAATTCCAGGTTCGACGGGCTGATAGACGCAAGCGGCGGATGGTTTCCGGATGGATGCGGCCTGCCGGATGATAACGGGACGGGATGCTCGACAACCAGGCAAAAAACGGCGATAACAGCCAGAAAAAAGCGATGATCGGCATGAAGCCGAAATGCCCCGGCCAGACTACGACCTGCAAGCCAAAACCGAGCGCCGCGGCTGCCAGGCCGGACGGCCCGATGTCTTTGATATACGTTATGAGCGTATCCTTCTTTTTTTGTTCGGTATCTTCCGCGGTTTGCCATTCCAGAAGCTTGCGGTGGCTGATGGTCAAGCGGTAAAGTGTCCTGATAATAGCGTCCATCGCCTGATAGCTGCGGTAGGGTATCAGGATGATCGTGATCGATAACTGCAGCAGTAAAGCAGCCAGTTGATCCCAGAACGCGTTCATGGCCAGCCGCAGGGAAGGATTGCGGTTTTTCTGGATCAGCATTTTGAGGATCATGGAGAGGATGCTGAAGAACGGGTCAAAGCAAACAAAAGGGATCCAGGCCCAGGCAGCCGCCGGAGCCAGGAATGCGCAGCCGAAAATCAACAGTAAAGACGCGGGCTGAATCAGGCTGCGCCGGAGATTGTCCAGCATTTTCCAGCGGGACAGCCAATTGATCGGCGTTGCCCGTACCAGCCAGGGCAGCAGCTGCCAGTCGCCCCGAATCCAGCGGTGTTCGCGCCGGACATAGCTGATGATGCCGGACGGCTGTCTGTCCATCAGCTTGACGCCGCTGGCAAAAGCACAGCGGGACAAGCTTCCTTCCAGAAGATCATGGCTGAGGATGCTGTTTTCCGGTATGGCGCCGCGCAGCAAAAGGTACATGACCTGAGCGTCATAGATGCCTTTGCCGGTGAAAATGCCTTCCTGAAAAACATCCTGATAAATATCGGAAACGACCGTGGCGTAGGGATCGATGCCGGCCTGACCGGAGAACAGGCGCAGAAAAACGCTGGCTGAAGGACCCGGCAGCCGGTTGCGCACTTCCGGCTGTACGATGGCATAACCGTCGATGATTTTCCTCCGGCCGGCGTCTAAACGCGGCCGGTTGAGCGGATGGGCCATAATGCCGATCATGGTGACGGCGCTTTCCCGCGTCAGTTCGGTGTCGGCATCCAGGGTGATGACATATTTGAAGCTGGTCAGAAGCTTGACGTCGCCGACCGGCACTAAATAAGACGTATCATTTTCACCCGCCAGCATCGCGTTCAATTCTTCCAGTTTGCCCCGCTTTCTTTCCCAGCCCATCCAGCAGTTTTCGGAAGGATTCCAGAACCGCGGCCGATATAGCAGGAGAAAGCGGGTATAATCGCCGGGATATCGGTTGTTCAGGCGCGATATGGCTTGTATGGCCGTCTGCAGCAGGAGATCATCCGTAGGCATGGTCTGTTCCGGAGAGTCTTTGAAATCACCCAGCAAAGCGAAATAGAGATTGTTTTGCCGATTGGCCAGATAGTGTTTTTCCAGGCGGTCAACAAAACTGCCGACCTGGGCGGCCGAGTTCCAGATGACCGGCATAACGACAAAAGTCCGGCAGTCGTCGGGGATCGATTCGGAAAAATCCATGGCCGGCTGTGGCTGCGGCCGCCAGATTTTGGCGCTGATGATCTGCATCAGCCGGCTGCCGATGCCGATCGCCGGAATCAGCATGACCGCCAACATCAGGATAAGCGTTGTCGTTCCGCCTTTTATTTCCGGCTGCAGGATGGGCGCGAACGCAGCCAGGATGCCGCCTGTGAATAAAAAGATGCCTAAGTAGTAAAAGACTGTGGAATATAATTTCATAAAATCATGTCGGGCAAAATGTTGCTGCCGCTGAGCCCGACCGGCCAGACTGGCGGAAAACCAGGCTAATCCTTTGCCGACCAGATAAGAACCGATATGTTCCGGCATGGGCAGATCGATATCGGCAGGCGGCGAATGGGCGGCCGCCAGCGCTCTGGCCGCGACAACGCCTTCGGAAAGGCTGCGGCGGCGCGCCAGTTTTTCGACGGTGGTCCGGTACAGGCTGCGTGTCTGCCCGTTCATCTTCAGATAAATACCTGCCGGATCTTCAGCCAGCAGCTTGTCCAATTGCGAGACTTGCTGCAGCTCTTCATTCCAGTCGATATCGCCGACCGCTTTAAGGCTGTTGACCAATGACCGGATCGTCGCTTCCGCCGCCGCCTCGAATTGTTCTTCCTGGCTGATGGTTTCCTTGAATAAATGGGAATATACAGCGCGGTCGATATTCAAAGCCTCGGCTATCCAGTCGGCGATGACCGATTCATGAACCGACATGCTTTTCAGCCGGTAATAAAAGTGTGAGATAAATACTTTATCGTTTAGACAAGCCAGACCGCTTTCTTTTTTCAACAGCCCGGCCATATCTTCATATTTTTGGCCGATCTTGGGCGACAGCCGGTTGACGACCCGGTCGGCAAACTGCTTGACCCGGATAATTTCGATGACCTGTTTCGATTCGTCGATCATTTTTTCCATCAGGCAGAGGACCAGCATTTCCGGCAAAGACCATAATTCTCTGGCTAAAAGCGGTTTGACGGTCTGATATTGCTCCAGCATGTCCAGAACATTCTTTTCATTGATATGGTAACCGCTGCAGCCGACAAGCTCGCGGGCGACCATGTAAACGCGCGGACAGCTATACCCGGAGCCCTGAGTCAAAACCGGCATTTTGCGGAATTTTCGCAAAC
>CAYRWC010000339.1:0-3108 GCA_964427795.1 uncultured Oscillospiraceae bacterium
TATCATGCTCTGGATTTGAACTGAATCCAGGCGGATCAGCAGAAGCGGAGAAGCATCGCCTTTGCCGGCCAGCGATATGGTATGGTAAAAATATAGGTTGATCTCCGGTTTTCCGCTGTTGGGAATATCGTCGCCGATAATATATTCCAGCGTATGCTTGCCGGCCAGGCTTTTCAGGTAGTTTTGATAATTCTGATCATTGTCTTCATGATACAGGCGGTAAAAGCAGCGTACGGTAAACCGGCCGCTATCGCTGATGACCATATTGCTTTCCGGAAAATAAATAGCGATCGAGTTGATCACTTCGCTGGTTGATTTCAGCATGCGCAATTGGGCGCTAAGCAGGGCGGCGTCACTGTTTTCCGCCTCGCTGCCGCTCTTGCTCAGATTCAGCAGGCGATCGTTAAAGCTGACTTCATAGCCTAATTTACTGATTTCCGACAGCCGGGTATCGAACGTTTCTTTAATATGATTCAGCAGAACGGCATTTTTCTGCATTATATCTTTTTCGAATATATCAAAGCTGATGATGGTCACGGTACTCATTAATGCAACAGCAACAATTAATATAATTAAATATGAATATATAAATTGCAACCAAAGCTGCCTTTTCAGCTTCATGAAATCCTCCGTCCTCGTCGTTGATCGCCTTGGATAATGAAAAATGTTTTGAATATACTTCTCATTATTATATCGTTAAGCAGCGTAAGAAACAAGGCGTTGCAATCCGTTTTTTGTTGGAGAAGACTTGATTAGGCCCCGCTCATGCGACAATCTCTATACAATATGCCCGAAAACCGGATTATCCACAGTGTGGATAATGGGTAAAAAATGGTTTGTTTACAGTCCGGACCCGGCTCGCTAAACTCAATTCAAGGGTTACCGGTGTTTTTTCGCCGGCAAATCTATTTTTTATGTCAATGGAGGGTAGTATGCGCCAACGATTCAAATTGAACTTTTCTGGTGACTTCAAGGATGCCGCTTCCGGCATGCATATCCTTGCTAAGGAAATGAATTTTTATATATCCGACGATGGTTTGCCCGTCAATCTGATTCAAAAAAATCAAAATGCGCTGTCTCTGACCAAGAAAGGCGGCCAGGTCACCCTAATTTACCGCGACAAAATCCATCTTTTCCGCGCCCTGGGTTTGCTGTTGGAAAAACTGCCCGCCGGAGGCGATTTCGAATTGTCCGAACCGATCATGTTTGATACCAACGGCGCGATGTTTGACGTGTCGCAGGGCAATTCTGTCATGAATACCGAGCATGTCAAATTCTTCCTGCGCAAGATGGCGGTCATGGGCCTCAATATGCTGATGCTCTATACGGAAGACAGCTATGATGTCGCCGGACAGCCTTATTTCGGCTATATGCGCGGCCGTTATACCCAGGCGGACCTGAAAGAGCTGGATGATTACGCTTTTGCCCTCGGCATCGAGCTGATCCCCTGCATCCAGACGCTCGCGCATCTGATGGACGCCTTGAAATGGCCCTGCTTCGACGGTATGCGCGATGATGAGGACACTTTGCTGGTCGGCGAAGAAAAAATCTATTCTTTCATTGAACAGATGATCGCCGCCGCGTCGGCGCCTCTGCGCAGCAAACGCATTCATATCGGCATGGATGAAGCCTGGCGTCTCGGCCAGGGGCAATATCTCCTGAAAAACGGTTATCAGGACAAAAGCGTCATCATGCTCAACCATCTGAACCGCGTTCTGGAAATAACCGACCGGTTAGGCCTGAAGCCGATGATCTGGAGCGACATGTTTTTCCGCGCCGGCTCCAAAACCGGGGATTATTACGATCCGGAACTGGTCATCACCCCGGAAATCGCCCAAGCTTACCCTAAGTCCAGCCAGCTGGTTTATTGGGATTACTACCATTTCGACGAAGCGTTTTATCTGGACTGGATCCGGCGTCACAAACAGTTCGGCACATCGCCGGTTTTTGCCGGCGGGATCTGGACTTGGACTTCATTCAGCCCCAACTGGGCCAAGACCTTTGCCACCACCCAGGCCGCTTTGTCGGCCTGCAAGAAGGAAAACATCCGCGAGGTCTTCGCCACCATCTGGGGCGACGATTCCACCGAATGCGCGATCGACGCCAATCTGCTGGGCTTGCAGCTTTTTGCCGAACATGGTTATGCCGAAACTTTCGATCAGCAAAAACTGGCCGACCGCTTCCGCTATACAACCGGAGCCGACTTGGATCAAGTTCTGGAGCTTAATCAGTTTGACGAAGTGCCGGGCACAGCGGCCGGCAATCCTTTGAATTTTAACGCCAGCAAGATTCTGATGTGGCAGGATCCGCTTTGCGGTCTTTTTGACAAAGATATCGAAGGACAACCGTTGAACCGCCATTATGCCCGTCTGGCAACAACCTTCGCCGGCTACGCGAAAAACGCCTCCGACATGGCTGAAGCCTTTGATTTTTATGCCAAGTTGGCCCGGGTTCTGGCCATCAAGGCGGAATTGGGCCTTCAGTTGAAAGCGGCCTATGACCGCGGCGACAAAACCGAATTGGAGCGGTTCGCCCAGGCGGTGCTGCCCGAGCTGGCCGAACGGGTCCGGCTGCTCAAGAACACGCACCGCGATATTTGGATGCGGATCAATAAGCCGCTGGGCTGGGAAACCTTCGATCTCCGGTACGGCTTGCTGCTCAGCCGGATCGACACGGCGATCTTCCGTCTGAACCAATACTGCGGCGGTCAGTTGGACGCCGTCGGGGAACTCCTTGAGGAGCGCCTGTATGTCCACGGCGAACCTAGCCTGTCTGAAGTGAACAACTTCGTCAAGATCGCTTCAGCCAGCCGTTTTTCATTCTATACCACGGCAGTATTCACCAAGTAAGGAGGAGAAAGGCATGAAAAAAGATTATTCCGGTTATTTTTATATTTTGCCCGCGACCATTTTCATCTTTCTGTTTTCGATCATTCCGATCGGCATGTCCCTTTTATATAGCTTTAATAAATTTAATGTTATCCAACCCATGGAGTGGATCGGGCTGGATAACTATAAGAATATGTTCAAGGATCCCTACGTCATCGCCTCCTTGAAAAACACCATCATTTATGCCCTGATTGTGGTGCCGGCTACCACCATCCTGTCG
>CAYRWC010000340.1:0-3106 GCA_964427795.1 uncultured Oscillospiraceae bacterium
GGCCGGTATGAAATATGCCGTCATGACGGCCAAGCACCATGACGGCTTCTGCCTTTTCGATTCGGCGCTGACGGATTACAAATCGACAAAAACCCAGTGCGGCCGTGATTTGGTCCGGGAATACCTGGATGCTTTCCGTGCCGAGGGCTTGAAAGTCGGCGTCTATTATTCGCTTCTGGACTGGTATCATCCGGGTTATCCGGCCTATGACGACGCCAATCACCCGATGCGCGGCAATGAAGCCTATAAAGGGCTGTCCCGCGATTTTGACAGCTATGTTACCTATTTGCATGGTCAGGTCCGCGAGTTGTGCACCAATTACGGCAAGATCGACATCATCTGGTTCGATTTTTCCTATGACAAAATGACCGGCGAAAAGTGGCAGGCTACTCGTCTGGTTGATATGGTTCGTTCGCTGCAGCCGGGCATTCTGATCGATAACCGTCTGGCCGCTTCCGGCAGCGACAGCTCAAGCATCCGCAGTATCAATCCGCCTGTATATGCCGGCGATTTTGCTTCGCCGGAACAGATCATTCCGCCGATGGGTGTTGTTGACGAGATTGGCCGGCCGATCCCCTGGGAAGCTTGCGTGACCATGAACAACAACTGGGGTTATTGCTCGACCGACAAGATGTTTAAATCGCCCAAGCTGCTGATCCGCAAGCTGGTCGAGTGTGTCAGCAAGAACGGCAATCTGCTCCTGAATATCGGACCTGATGCCAAAGGGTTGATCCCGGAGGAATCTTTAGCGATCATGAGCGAAATAGGCTCCTGGATGCGGCTGAACGGCGACAGCATTTACGGCTGCGCGTCGGCCGGGCTGGATAAGCCGGATTGGGGTTATTATACCCGCAAAGGACAACGCCTGTTTGCCCATGTATTTGACGGCAATATCGGTTCGCTGCCGCTCATCGGGCTGAACGGGAAAGCCCGATCGGCGCGCCGGCTGTCGGATGCTTCGGAAATGCGGTTCTCCCATTCCTGGAATCATGCCGAATACCCGGACGATTTGTTTCTCAACTTTGGCCCGAATGATACCTTTACTTATCCGTTGCCGGACGACAAGGATACGGTCGTTGAATTGGATATGCCGTCCTGATTTCTTTTCAGGACGCGGGCCATGCCGGCCGTCGTTTCCGTGCGGCCGTCGGCAAAAATCCATAGAGCCTCGCAATCCGGCAGCGACTCGATCAGCCACCGGCCGTCTTCGTAAGGCATCAGAAAAACGGCTGTCGACAGATAGTCGGCCAAGCCGCTGTCCGGAGTCATGATCGTTACCGCCCGAAAATAACGCGCCGGCTGCAGCGTCTTTGAATCGATCAAATGGTGATAGATCCGGCCGTCGAATTTATAAAAACGCTGATAATCGCCGCTGGTCACGATCGACTGGTTATTGGCCAGGATAATTTCCAGCGGCGGTTCATCAGGATTGCTCAGATCACCGTCCGGATTCTGCAGGCCGACCTGCCAGGTTTGTCTGCCGTCGGCCGGCGTGCCGATCAGACGGACATTGCTGCCGCCGGCGCTGATGATGCCCGAAGTCATGCCCGCGGCGACCAATTCCTGCGCCACCAGTTCGGTGGCGTACCCTTTGGCTACGGCTCCGACATCCAGCATCATGCCGGCATCCTGCAGATAAACCGTCTGCTGCTCCGCGTCGATGATGATTTTTTGCGCATCACATAACCGGCCGGCCTGCGCCAGCTCTTCAGGCGCCGGGATCGCCGCCTGGCCGTTTTCAAGGGCGGCGGAACGGTATTGCCGCCAGATGTCCAGAACCGGACCCAGCGCTGCGTTGACAACACCGGGAGCCAGAGCGTCCTTGTCCCGGTAAAACTGCAAAAGGCCGATGATTCGGCTGTCAACGGTGACCTGAGCGATGCCGGCCTGCTGATTGATCGTACAGATATTGTTGATACCGTCGTAGGTGTGGTAGATATCAAAAAGCCGGTGCAACTCGGTGAACCTGTCCTGCGCCAGCTGGGCCAGTCGGCTGAAATCCGCTTCCGATGTATTATAGCCGATAATCTGAATAACCGTGTCAAAACAACCGGCAAATGAGTAGGTGTATTTTTCAGGCTCTTTCCGGCAGCCGCCGCTTACGGCCGGCAAGAGAAGGAGTACAGCCAGAAGAAAACATAAAGCGATACGGCCTTTCGGCGGCATTCTCAGCTCAGTCCGCATCGGCAATCACGCTCTGGCCGGCAATCATGCCGATCAGCAAAGGGGCGGTGATCAAGGTCATCAACTTTCGCATCATGATTACATCCTCCTGTTTTATTTGCGGCAGAGAATCTTGCCAATCCATGGCACAGGGTGACGCAAACAGAATAACAGGATCATGATAAAAAAGCCATGCGCAGAGCCGGATATCAGGTTTTATCGGCCATATCCAGCAATTGCTGGACGATTTGATCGCGATCACGGCAGATACGGGGTATCTGCTGCCAATATTCATTGAAATAACGCTGATATCCTTGAATTAAAGTGGTTTCCTGAGCAAAGATATGGCTATCCGGTTTGTTGGGCGACCAGGCCGTCATAAAAAAGCCGGTCATGATCATGATGTTCGGCCAAGCAGCCTGATGAAATCGTTCCGATCGGATCAGAGCGATTTCCAGATTGGTGTTTTCCCGCAGATCGGCGGCCATCTGGCGCAAATGAGCCCGAAAAATGGCCTGCCGGATCTTGATCGGCTGCCCGATGATGGACGAAAGCATCCAGTCTTCGATGAAGGGTTTTTGCAAAGCCTTTTCCAGTGAATCCAACATGTAAATATGACGGGCGAACTTGCTGCCAGGCATATCCGAACCGCCGTCGTTGGCGTGGAGAATGGTCCAGTTTTTTAGTACCTCGAGGCTTTTCCCCTCATCCAGCCGGTTGTCGGAGAGGATCTGCGCCAGTTGGTCGTGCGACCAGGTCATCAGGGTGGGGATAGGCGTTTGCAGGCAAAAGCGCTTCTCGGTGCTCTGATGCCACAGATATTGGAAATGATCGGTCATCGGCAGAATGTCCGTTGTTTTAAAGTGTTCCATGAGCGGCTGGCAGCGCGTCTGCAGTGAATGAAAAATTTGTTCGTTCTGAGCAATGGTGCCCAGATCGGAAT
>CAYRWC010000341.1:0-3089 GCA_964427795.1 uncultured Oscillospiraceae bacterium
CACCAGTACCAAAAGTCAGGCGGTTCCGGACGGTCCGGTCGGCGAGCAGACACGCCGGGCATTGGAATGCTTTTTAGAAATTGGACGTGATCTGGGTTTTCGGGCGGTCAATCTGGACAATCATGCCGGTTATGTAGAATTCGGTTCCGGGAAGCGGCTTGTCGCCGCGCTTTGCCATCTGGATGTCGTTCCCGCCGGCGACGGCTGGACCGACGATCCTTACCGGCCGGTTGTCCGTAACGGTCATTTGATCGGACGGGGAACGCTGGACAACAAGGGGCCGGCCGTCGCGGTTCTTTATGCCATGAAAGCGCTGCTTGACGGGGGATATCGGCCTGACGGCCGAATCAGGCTGATTGTCGGCCTCGATGAGGAGAGCGGCAGCGCTTGCATGGCCCATTATGTTCAGGTTGCCGATCTGCCGGACGCCGGATTTACTCCGGATGCCGGATTTCCTGTGATATATGCCGAAAAAGGCATGTGCTGGGCTCATTTGAGCATAGCCGGCGGTCAGCCCGACCGGGACGGTTTGCGGCTGATCGGCGCGGAGGCCGGGCTGCGCGCCAACGTCGTTCCCAACCGGTGCAATCTTACCTGGCTTGAACGCGGCGGAACTGTTACATCTGACGTTGTTGAAGGCGTTCTGGCGCATGCCAGCACGCCCTGGGAAGGCCGCAATGCCATAGGTGTGGCTATGGAGGAGGCGGCGGCTCGGTTGTCCGCGGCCGGCTGCCGTCATCCGTTCGTGGATTTCTACCGGCAGGCCATCGGTATGGATTGGGACGGCGCGCGCCTGGATGTGGCCGGTTCTGATGAGTCCGGTCCTTTGACGCTGAATGCCGGCTTGCTGCGTTTGAATGAACAAACCGCCGAACTGACGCTGGATATCCGTTATCCCGTAACCTGGTCATATGCGGATTTTACCGAAAGGCTTCGGAAAAAGGCGGCGGCGCTGGGCGCTCAGGCGTCCTTCAGCCGGCATAGCCCGCCGCTGCATTTGGCTAAAGATTCCGTTTTAGTTTCGACTTTATCGGAAGTCTATTCCGCGGCAACCGGCATCGATACGCCGCCCATAGCCATCGGCGGCGGAACCTATGCCAGAACCATGCCGAATATTGTTGCTTTCGGGCCCACTTTCCCGGGAGATGCCGAAACAGCTCATCAAGCCGGTGAATTTATTGCCGTCGACAGTCTGCTTGCCGCGGCCGCTATATTCCGCCGGGCTTTGCAGGCGCTTTCCGAAAACCATTGACCCCTTCTGAACCGCGGTTCGGCCAATAAGGTCTTTACGGAGGTTATCTCATGACCGGCTTGCCCGTTTTGCATACTCAGCGTCTGTTATTGCGTTTGCTCAATGAGACAGCCGCGCCGGCAGTTCTCGATTATTACCGGCGGAACCGGCAATTTCATCAGCCTTGGTTTGCCAGCCGTCCGGATTCTGTTTTTACGCTGCGGCAGCAGCAATTGAATCTGGCCGCCGAGTGGTCTGAATTTCAAAGTGGCCGCGCGGTACCTTTCTGGCTGTTCACCGTTGATCATCCGTATCGCGTCATCGGGCGGATGGCCTTTACGCAGATCGTCCGCGGATGTTTCCATTCGTGTTTTCTGGCTTATCATCTGGATCAGGACTACCGGGGCCGCGGCCTGGCTTTTGAAGCCGGACAAGCGGCCATCCCCCGCCTGTTTGAAGATTTTAACCTGCATCGCATCGAAGCCAACATCATGCCGGCCAATCATAAATCGATCGCACTGGCCGAACGTCTGGGTTTTGAACTGGAAGGGCTCAGTGTTCGTTATTTACAGATCAACGGCGTCTGGCAGGATCATCTGCATTATGTCCGTTTATCCGACGGTCCGCTCAGGAATCCCGATTTACCGTCGGCGCACCGGCAAACCGGCTCCCGAGACATATTGTCGACGGACGCCTTCTTGCTGCGACCGTTGACCGCAGCCGATATTCCGGCTGCGGCGGCCTATACGCGACGCAATCTGGAATATTTGTCTGCCTGGAATCCTGTGGCGGACAATCTGACTCAGGATGCCGGCTGGCTGGATAAAATAGCCCGGTCCGAACGGGATGAAGCAGCCGGGACTGCCGTTTTGCGGGGTCTTTTTCTGCCGGACCGGCCGGACTACCTGGCAGGCACCGTCGAATGCCGCGATATTCAGAATCTGCCCTTTTCCTGCGGTGAAATCGGTTATGCGATCGATTCTTTATTGGCCGGACGCGGGCTCATGCTTGACGCTCTG
The DNA here is from genome assembly GCA_964427795.1 of uncultured Oscillospiraceae bacterium. Taxonomy (GTDB): domain Bacteria; phylum Bacillota; class Clostridia; order Saccharofermentanales; family UBA5734; genus JAYFQE01. The sequence continues at coordinate 2,251 of CAYRWC010000341.1, forward strand.
GCCGTTTTTATTCGCTACCTCTTCGGCTGTTATGGTTTGAACCGGCTGACGGCAAGGGTTTGTGAAGGTAATAAGCGCAGTTTGCAGTTATTGTCCATTCTTGGTTTTCAACAGGAAGGATGCGAGAAAAAAGCAATTTTTCTGCATGACACTTGGTTGGACCGCCTATTACTGGCCTTGCCGAAAAGCGCCTTCCCGATTCTGTAAGCCGGATCACTGCCGGCGATCCGATTTACCCTCTTAACGAAAAAAGGATGCCCGGTTTCAGGCATCCTTTTTATCGTTATCAATCGTTATAATCAGACAAACAATCAGGTTTGGCTGTCTTCGTAACCGTGGCTGGCTTCATAACCCGGCGGATTGATCGGCTCGACTTCCTTGATGCTGATGCTGACCCGCCGCGCGTCGTTGCTGACTTCCAGAACCCGCGCGTCGACCTCCATGCCTTCGCTGAGCACTTCGTTCGGTTTGGTCAGGCGCACGTTCGATATTTGCGAGATATGGCAGAGGGCGTCAACACCCGGGGCGATCTCGACAAAAGCGCCGAAGGGGAACATCCTGACCACGGTTCCATGTACGATGGAACCGATCGGGAAGCGGGTTTCGACATCATGGTAGGGATCGTCGGCCATCCGTTTGTATCCGAGCGATATGCGCTTTTTCTCCGGATCGAAATCCTTGACATAGACATGAATCGGATCGCCGACATTGACGATTTCCGAAGGATGCTTGATGCGGTTCCAGGACAGTTCAGATACATGAACCAGTCCGTCGACGCCGCCGATATCGACAAATGCGCCGAAGTCGGTCAGGCTGCGCACCACGCCGTCATATTCCTT
>CAYRWC010000342.1:0-3071 GCA_964427795.1 uncultured Oscillospiraceae bacterium
AAGATGAAAAACTTGGTTTTCTGCCATTTTTGCACCTGGGTATTGGCCGCCTGGTAATCTTCCCAACTGGCATCCAGACTGGCTTGTCCGTTAAAGGGCAGATATTCAACCGTAATATAATCCGGTTTGACGCCAACAGCCGTAGCAACCAGATTGCGAACATTCTCGCTGTAATTCTGGCCGGCGGGCTGTCCCGTGCTGTCGATGACCACCGAAACACTCAAGTCTTCAATCGTTCCTTTAGCTTTTTTCAGTGTTTCTTTGATGGTATTGATCTCATAGCTGATGGTATCTGAATTTTTCTCATAAACATCATTACCGGTATCCTGAACCGGATAAGTCGTCACACCGGCTCCATTGGTGTTTGTTCCGGCTTCGCCGCTGGCCGAGGTTGACGCGGCTTGAGTTTTTTCACGAATTTTTTCGATATTGGAAATAATTCCGTTGCTGCTGCCTTCGGCAGGGCTGAAAGTGACATTTTCAACGACCTTGTCGTCGAAATTAAGGCTGACATGCACTTCGGCCAGGACTTTTCCGATACCGAAAACCGGCTGCAGCAAATTGCCGACCTGTTTTTCCAGTCGTTCCCCGACCTGCTGCTGCAGGCTCTGCTGATCGGCGACATCCAGCTCTGCCGAGGTTTGTTCGCCGTTCAGGACATTCATATTGCTGTCGATGACCGTGATATTGTCCTGACTCAGATTGGAAACGCTTTTTTCGACCAACTCGATGATGGCCTGTACATTTTCCGACGCCAGGCTCTTGCCGTTTTTCAAGGTCAGCAGGACGGCGGCGGAGGCGGCGGTTTGCTGGTCTTCGATAACAAATGTGCTTTCGCGGGGAATAATCAAGGAAACGCGGGCGTCCTCAACTGACGTAAATGTCTTGATCGCGTTCTGTAAATCCTGTTGTAACTGATAGCGCCGGTAGACTGCTTTGTCTTCTTCGGTTATGCCGAAACCGGTTCCTTTTTCCAGAATATCCAGATTGAGCGAGTTTTGCGGCAGGCCTTCCGATGCCAATTGCATGCGCAGGGAGTCGACTTGACTCTTGGGAACCAGAATCGTATCGGTTCCCTGAGCCTTGGCATCAACACCGAGTTCCTGCAGCCGGGCGATGATCGTGCCGGCTTCGGCCGCGTCCAGATTTGTATACAACACATTGTATTGTACCTGGTTGACCAGTGATATAACAACGGCCAAAAGAATGACGGCAGTTGCAGACAAGGTGATAATCAGTCGTTTTTGTAATGATGAACGTTTTTGCCAGAAGTCTTTTATTTTTTTGCCTAAAGCTTTGAAAGAGTTGGTAAGAGCTGTGATGTCCATGAATCGGAAGACCTGCTTTCAAAGATTATATTTGCATATTAATAACTTCTTTATACGCATCAAGCATTTTATTTCGTACGGCTAACGTCAGGCTGAGCGCCAATTCGGCCTTATCCGCGGCAATCAGCGCCGTATGGATATCTTGAGTTTCGCCGGTCGCCAGAGCCAGACTCGCGTTTTGGCTTTGGTTAATTGCGGTATCGGTCGGTGTTGTCAAGGATTCCAGCAGGTCGGCAAAGGATACGCTTTCGGTGTTCGATGCCGCTTGATTTGCCGATGATGACAGCAGATTGTTGACCTGACTGAGGATCTGGTTTTGCACAGCGTCGATTGATGACATATCTCACCTCACTTGCCCAGTTCCAGGGCACTCATAGCCATTTGTTTGGTAGCGTTCAAAACCGTCAGATTGGCTTCATAAGACCTGGAAGCCGAGATCAGATCCACATATTCTTGTGTCAAATCGACGTTGGGCATCGATACATAACCGTCGGCATCGGCATCCGGATGCGTCGGATTGTAAACCATCTCGAAAGGACTGGTATCCGCTTCGGTGCCGACGACACTGACGCCGCCGGCCGACTGGCTTTGAGCCATGACATCGGCAAAAGAACGGCCGGCGGTCGCTTCTGACAAAACAACACTGCGCCGCTGATAAGGTGTGCCGTTTTCGGTGCGGGTCGTTTCGGCGTTGGCGATGTTCTGGGCAATAACATCCATCCGGTAGCTCTGGGCTGTCAATCCCGAAGCGCTGATTTGAATAGCTCCAAACACACTCATGATGCTCATTTCCCTTCCGTAATAGCTATTTTTAAGAGATTTGTCTCTTGTCGGACAGCATAAATCAACGAATTATACAGTATGGTATTACTGGCCAGTTTAGCCATTTCGGCATCCGGATCGACATTATTGCCGTCCATGCGAATGGATGAATCCTCATCCCGGACAACCGACGCCGCGGATAACTCGCTGCTGTCCTTTTGCGCGGCATCGGCGCCGACGGATACAATTCTGGAAATACTATTTTTATCACTGATCGGATCGCCAATTGAGCGGCCGGTTACTTGATCGGCAGCGGTTATTTGATCCATGGCAGCTTGAAAAGAAACATCGGATGCTTTGAAATTAGGTGTATCGGCATTGGCAATGTTATGCGCAATAACCTGATTGCGCATCCAGGACGCGTCCAATGCTTTTTGCAGAATATTAATCTGGTTCATTGAAGATTCCAACATAAACACGTTCCTCGCAATCGTTAACTAGCTTAATTATTCAACACTTAATAATTCAGCTGCCACAAAAAGAAGGAGCGTATCCTGCTCTGTGCCGGTAGCTGGCTGCCGTGATATGCTTATAGCATATCTTTCAGGCCCTTTAGCTTTGCGTAGTCAGCTTTCGCTGATGTTGCCCTTATCGGTTTGTTTGGTTGTACAGTTTATAATTTTGTTATTTGTCATTTGATCATAAACAGTACATGACACAGTTTATCGATAGCGTCAATATTTGTCAAGAGTATATTCCTATATTGCCCTTCATACAAATTACACAAATTTTACACCTTTTTATTGGTAGTATTCTGTACGGAACTATTGATATTACAGGCGATTTACAAAATAAATAAAGCTTTTCCATACAACTTGCATCATTGCCGGATTAGGGTTTTGATCGGTAATTTCATAATAATTATTATTATATAAGTATATTCATTCATTAAATATCACAGCAAATCATTGAATAATTGAT
>CAYRWC010000343.1:0-3068 GCA_964427795.1 uncultured Oscillospiraceae bacterium
AAACAGATGAATTTACCGCTCCGGCAGACATCCAGCGCCTCATTGCGGGATTGATCTTTGAAGCCGTAACCGGTACTGCCGGAGGTCAACCGGGCATTGCTTTCAAATTCCTCGCCGGAATAAACATCCGGGGTCACGGATTGATTGAAATGCGCCAGGAACAAGACCTCCGAGTCGGCGACCTTGACCAGTTCCGCTGCGGAGATACGGCAGCACGCCAGCAAAATGAGTAGGAAAATAGTGCGAATGGCTGTCATAATTTGATTTCCTTGAGTATGAGATAAGCTTTATTCGGAGATCGGCGGACCGTTGAATGAATATGCCTTGGCAATTTTATCCGTCAGAATCCGGGGACCGGGCACCGCTTCGGCGTGACCATCGTGAAAAGCCATATTGGCAAATCCGCCGTGGCGGGCATGGATCAACCCCTGATCGGTTGGTGCTGTGGACCCGGTGTATACGCCCCCGACCTGTACCAGGAGTCCCTTACTGGTAAAGGTGACATAGCTGTATGAATCAGTAAAAATCGGTCTTTGGGAGGGCGACCATGTATAATATTCGCTGGTCGAGGACTGCAGCGACTTGCCGGTCGCAAAATTCATGTTGTAGCCGTCGGCGGAAATCAGTAATCCGTATACCTGGGCAAATTGGCCGCGGTAGGAGTTGGCGTCGGCATTGTAAGGCAGCGCCGGACAGCTGAAACTGTTCTTTATGGCCGGCGCCTTGGCCCAGGAGACCCTGCCGAACAGGACATAAGGATACGGATAATCGTGTTGATAATATTTGGGAAGCCGTCCTTCGTTATCATCCACGTACATGGAGGCATAGGCGATCACATGTTTCAAATTCGAGAGACAGTTGACCGCACGGGCGCGTTCGCGCGCCTTGTTCAGCGCCGGCAGCAGCATCGCCGCCAATATCGCTATAATCGCAATCACTACAAGGAGTTCAATAAGTGTGAACAGGCGTTTCATTTTGACCTCATGTTTTTAGTGGTTAAATTTTTCATTGCTGAAAAACCGGGACCGTACCGGGCCGACGCTCCCCCTGGAAATCAGTAGCGGCGGGATCCGGGTAATGCGGTGTTCCAGCGTAATACCCTTGGTGATATATTCATGCAGACGGTTGGTTACGGTCTGGCCCATATCATAAAATGGATTGTTAAAGGTCGACAACGGCGGATTGAACTGCTCGGCATCCAGGAGGTTATTGAAGCCGATCACGGAAAAATCGTCCGGCACCCGCAGCCCGCGTTTCTGCAGCAGCCGGATCAGGTCAAACGCGATCGAATCATTGCGGCACCAGAACGCCGTCGGCGGCATATCCTGCTCCAGCACCGCAGTCAGGTTGCGGCGCAGCGATTCAACTTCTTTGCCGCGTTTTATGGGAAAAAAGCTCAAATTGATCGAGGGAACCCCGGCGTTTTCGAATTTTTCACGCAGGTCTTTTTCCTGGGTCAGGACGTACTTGCTTTCGCCGTCGCTTTCCTCGTGCAGGCAATACACCAGACAGATGTTGCGGTGGCCGGACTCCCGCAGGTAGGTAATCGCCATCCTGGCGGCGTAGTCCGGGTCAAACGTCACCGCCCCCACATTCGGATAGGTGAACTCGCAGTTAAACGATATCTGCGCGATATCCTGCTGCTGCAGGAGCCGCTGCAGCGGCAGATCCGGCGAAAATCCCCGGCTGCCGAAGTGAATCACCGCGCAACATCTCTGCTTTATGTCCATTATTGCCTCAGCCACCGCCTCCTCGGATGCATCCCCGGGCGGCAGAAAAACCGGGCATGAGGAATATCCCAGCTCGGTCGCCCGGTCGATAATGCCCGCATACATGCGGAAATGCCGCTGTCCGTGCTCCGTTTCCGGCAGGAAGTACTCGGAAAACGGAATCGGCAACACCATGCCGAAACAGCGAGGCCGCGTCTTCTGGCTTCGAGCAATACTCCAGGTTCGCTTGCCGGGCATACGGGAAATAATCCCCTCCTCCTCCAACTGGCAGTAAACTTTTTGGATGGTTTGCCGTGCCACGCCCAGCTTCTGGGCAAATTGGCGCACCGGCACCAGACGGTAGCCACCCATATCCGGCTCGCGCAGTTTCCGCGTCAATGCCGCATGGATCACTTCAACCGTATCGTTGCGCCCATACTGGCTCAAATCAATATTCAACTCCGGCAACACTTGCTGATTCATATGCCAAAACCCATTATTTGTTTACATTTCACTTATGATTATAATATTAATTAAAATAATGTCAACAGATGAAACAAATAAATAAAAAGTTATGTACCATAATTCAATTTATGGCAAGTGGATAAGAAGAATAAGCGGCAAATTTCTTGAGTGGATATTGCGAACGTCTTATAATTTTCTGTTATGTGAACCTCTTCCGGCGAATCCGGAAGCTTTCAACCATAAAATACCATCATCCAAACCGTTGTCAAACGACAAAATCACGGAAAAGGACAAAATTTATCCAGTCAACGATCCGCCGAATCGTCACGGCATCACGCTGTCATCTGTACCTGCGGCCATCCTGTCCGCCTGGTGACAGTCGAAACCGTGTTCGTCGCTGTCCACGCGCCGCGCCTGCCGGAATCGGCGTCTAACGCTGTGGTTACGGCGCCGCCGATCCTGCAAGATTCATAACTCTCGACACGGCTTGCCCTACCAACTCAAGTTATTCGCAGTTTCCCATTCATACAACACTCTGAATCAAGATCAAAACTGATAGACTCTCTGCTGCGGCGCCTGCGACAGGCACCGCAGGGGAGTTCTGTGCTTTCATCGCAAAATTGCCATTTTGACGGTCACTTTACACGCCTGCCACGCGGCCATTTTGCCCGCCCGCCGACACCTCGTTCTTCACCTCTACCAGTTCCAGCCCAGATTCTTTTCCGCGCTCCTTTCCCAATCGCCTAATCCAACGCCGGGCACTCTCGCGTTGCAAATCTTTCAATTCGCAATACTCTCCGATGCTCAGCCCTCCATCCCAATACTCCGACAATTAATCTTCCGAATATTGGCGGCTTTTTCTTTCACGTTCCATGACTTCCTCCCGTTTGTTTA
>CAYRWC010000344.1:0-3068 GCA_964427795.1 uncultured Oscillospiraceae bacterium
TCTTTCATCATCATGCACTTCCTTCTAATCACTTGACTTTTCAATCCGGTCATTATAAAAGAATATCAGGCTGATTATTTTATATATAGGCTTTTTGAGTCCAAAAATACAATTTTTGAATCATAATGGAGGTTATCAGCTTTATGACCGATCATCCCGCGCCTGATGCGAAGCTGCTCTCCCTGGACGGCGTCCGGTATGAGCTCCGGTATATAAACCGCTACATCCGTCTTGACGAACCGGAAATCGATGAATCACATATTCACAGCAGCTATGAAATCTATATTAATGTCAGCGGTTACGTTTCATTTCTTGTCGACAACAAGCTCTATCCGATCCGGAGCGGCGATGCCGTGATGACCCGGCCGGGCGAAATGCACTTGTGCGTCTATCATCAAGCCTGTATCCACGAGCATTATTGCTTGTGGATTGATGTGCCGGAAAGCTCGGCGCTTCTGTCTTCTATGCACCAACCGGGATTTTGCAGCCTATGTTCCTATAATCCTGAAACGCGGCGGCAAATACTGGATTTACTATACCGCCTTAATAATCTGAGCCAGCAGGACGGTCATGAACTGGGAAAGACCGTTTGTTTCCTTCAGCTGCTTTCACTGTTTGGCAATCAGAACGAACCAGATTTAATAAACCGTGACATGATGCCCGGCGAATTGCAGCAAATATTGAATTATTTGAATGAACATTTCCGGGAAATTCAACATGTCAGAGATATGTGCGATTTGTTTTTCATCAGTCCCAGTTCAATAAACCGCCTGTTTCGGAAATATATCCACCTGTCGCCGAGAGCGTTTCTGGAATCGAAAAAGCTGGCTTGCGCCCAGCAGCTGCTGACGCGCGAGCTGACTGTTTCTCAGGTATGCCTGCAGTGCGGTTTTGACGACTGCTCACATTTCATCGCCGTCTACAAGAAGAAATTCGGCGAAACACCTTACCAATACAAAATGAATCATAAAAATAAACAATAATGCAGACTGTCATCGAGCATGCCTTATTATTGCCGTTATTTTACAGCCGGCGGTTTACAGCTTGTCCAGTTTATAACGATGATAAAACAAACGTTCTAAACAGCGTTTCAGCCTGACATTCCAGGCTTCCTGCTTAAACCGCGGATGAACCAGCACAGCCAGGCAGCCGGCGCGGTGCCCGGCCGCAATATCGGTCAGTATTTGGTCGCCGATCATCAGGGTTTGTTCCGGAGGAATATGAGCCTGCCGGCATGACCGAATAATCGCTTTCGAAGATGGTTTTCCGGCGCGTGCGATAAAGGGAAGATCCAGGGCGGACGCATAAGCGCCGATTCTCTTCCTGCCGGCATTGGATACAATCCGGCAATCCAGCCCTGCCGCCCGAATCCGGCCGACAAGTCGGCGGGCATATTCGTCGGGACGGCCGGCACCATGTCTTGACATCGTGTTGTCCACATCTAATAAAACTAAGCGAAATCCAGTTTGGTAATAATGCTGAAAATCAATTTTCAGCAGATCCAGGCAATAAATATCCGGTTTCAGGTAACGATCCATATGCAGAAACATATTCAACAAGTTACCTTTCTTATTATCATGATTTACTCATCTATAGTATCCTGATATTCTTGGTTTTCGTCAACCGAACTTGCTTACGGCAAACGCCGCCGAAGTTAATCTGCCCATGCTTAGCCGCCATACCGGCGCTGAATTCGTAAATCTGGCAAAAATAGCGACGGATGATGATTTTTGTTGAAATGACGGCAATCCTTGTCTATAATTGGAGTGTTTAAGGGGGACTTGTTATGCTGAAAGTCTGTAAATTCGGCGGATCATCACTGGCCAATGCCGAACAAATCCGCAAAGTCTGTGATATCATGCTGAGCGACCCGTCACGCCGGGTTATCGTTGTTTCCGCTCCGGGGAAAAGAACCCGGGACGATATCAAGGTTACAGATCTCCTGATTGCCTTAGCCAACGCCCGCATCAGCGGTTACGACGGGCAGGTTGAATTGCAGGCCGTTTTACGCCGTTTTTCAACGATTGCCGACGATTTAGGCTTATCGGACAACATCATGGCCGAAATAGAAAAAGATTTGCAGAAGCGAATTTGCATCGATTGTTCCAACACCATGCGCTTTATGGACGCCCTGAAGGCTGCGGGCGAAGACAACTGTGCCCGTTTGGTTGCCGATTATCTCAACAGCATCGGTCGTTTGGCCGTATATGTCGATCCCCGCGAAGCCGGCATGCTCCTGACTGAGGAGTACGGCAACGCCCAGATACTGCCGGAAGCTTATACTCAGCTGGCCCGTTTGAAAGAAAAGCCGGGGATCCTTGTCTTCCCTGGTTTCTTCGGATATTCCCGCTCCGGTCAGATCGTCACGTTCTCGCGCGGCGGTTCGGATATAACCGGATCCATTTTATCAGCAGCCCTTGATGCCCAGGTTTATGAAAACTGGACGGACGTCGATTCGGTATATGCCGTCAACCCGAGCTTGGTCAGCAATCCACATCCCATTTACGAAATCACCTATGATGAAATGCGTGAGCTGGCATACGCCGGTTTTACCGTTTTACACGAAGAAGCCTTAACGCCGGCTTACCGCAAGGGCATTCCGGTTAATATCCGCAATACGAATAATCCGTCGGCCCGCGGCACCATGATCGTCAAAAGCCGCGGCAATTTCGAAGGTGTCGTCACCGGCATTGCCGGAGCCAAGGGTTTTTGCGCCCTGAATATGAGCAAATACCTGATGAACCGTGAAATTGGCTTTGCGCTGCGTATTTTGAAAATCCTGGCCGATGAACAGATTCCTTTTGAACATATGCCTTCCGGCATAGATTCTCTTTCCATTGTCATGCGTCAGGATGTTTTCACTGCCGGCAAAGAACAAATTGTCACCCGCCGTCTGGTCGACGAATTGGGCATCGAGAAAATATCGGTCAGCCGCAATTTAGCTATCGTCATGATCGTCGGCGAAGCCATGGCCAGAACAGTCGGCGTTACCGCCCGTGCCGCCAATGCCTTAAGCAAAGCCGGCGTCAACTTGGAAATTATCAATCAAGGCTCGTCGGAAATCAGCG
>CAYRWC010000345.1:0-3065 GCA_964427795.1 uncultured Oscillospiraceae bacterium
GGAGGATTTTGTCAAGCTGATTTTGACAGCTCCCGACAGGCCGATTATCGATGTTGAAGTCTCCTGTTGCGATGCTTTTACCAAGCCTGTTTGCAAGATACAAGGTACGCGCGGCGGACTGACCGGAACGATGACGCACCTGGAATGGAAGTATTACAGCGAAAAAGAGGCGCCGCAGCAGCAGATTATCCGCAAGCCGCTGTCGGATGCCGATGGGTGTCCCGCATACTGCAATGAAGAGCTTGTATGGATGAAGGAAAGCTGGGAGAGCCAGGAATCGCGCATATTCACCTACGCAACACGTCGTTTGTATGACTCGGTTTACGATCATCTGACTATGGGCACACCTCTGCTGGTGACGCCGAAACAGATCCTGCAGCAGATGCTGGTTATGGAAGAATGCCATAGACAGAATCCACTGTCAAAAATCCAATTTGCGGAACCAAGGGCATCCGATGAGTGATATTCTTGCAGCTTAAAAATACAGTCAAGAATAAAAGGAGGATTTATGAAATCGTTGACATTGGAACAACACAAGGCTCGTTTGGCTAATCTGCGCCGCGCTAATGCCGATGTGCGAGCCTGCGTCCGAGAATGGCGAATTAGCAACTATTTGCCGGGGCAGATCATTTATTACCTGGGTGATTATCCCGCGCCCATGTCTATTACGCCGACCGATTACGATTATCGACTCCTCAAATCCTATGCTGAAAACGGTGTCGGCATGATTCAGGTCCATGAAGAATGGAACGACACCATACGCCGGTTCGGCGCCACCAAGTATACCAGCTGCGACAGCGAAGGAATGAAGCGTTTTGTTGATTTGTGCCATTATTTCGGCATCAAGATCATCCCTTATTGCTCGGCCAGCTATATTCACAGAAAAGATTCCGAATATTCCGAGGAATTTTCCAGATGCGACGGCGGCTGCACCGACATGCACTATTCCTATAGACTTGGCTGGGCAGGCAGCGCCCGGTGGCGCGATTTTATTCTGCCACGTACTTTCAACATTATGGATACCTACGGTTTCGACGGTATTTTCAACGATTGGGGTTATGACTGGTATGATTCGGTCATGAAAAATATACCGCCGGATCGTGAGGATCTGCGCAACGAACCGCTGGGTCAATATGATCCTGAGGCCGAGGATTTAATTCATATGCTTTACGACGGCATACACGAGCGGGGCGGTATTTACAAACTGCATGTCGGCGGCAATACCCGCGCGCCGGTTCGGGGCAAATATTACGATTATTTATGGGTCGGCGAGGGCGTCGGAAGTTCGTCCTATGGCGCGGGCAAGCTTTATGAGCCGTATCTGGTTCCTTGTCCGGACAAGCGCTTGCTCCAGGGCTATGATCCTGACGCTTACTTTGCCATGTCGATCCCGTTTATTCAGTTCCCGCTGCTGACACACGGCCGGCCGACCATGGGCGATTGTGTCGATGTCCCGGGTGTTGAGCAATACAATACCGACGATCCGAAGCGGCTGTATCAATTTTTCAAAGATGTCCGCGCCTACATGAACGAGCATCCCAATGGACCGTATGTATACAGCGAATGGTCGCCTATTCCAGATGATCCGCAGGATTATGACCGTTGGTGCCGCTATTTGGCTTTATATCAGCCGATGGTGGAAAACGGCAGCGTCGTTTATATGGAATTGCGGGATACGGCATTGGTGCAGTCCAACATACCGGAAAATGTTTATATCTCACTTTTTGTCAATGAAAAAACCTATCTGGCGGTATCCAACTTGCAGCAAACACCCTATGAATTAACCCTGCGTGATGTTTGGAAGGATCGGGTGTCCGGCGTCGAGGGACACACGTTTACTATTCCGCCTCAGCGAATCGCTTTTTTTCAGCTGAATGATAAGGAGGTCTTGCAATGAGCAAAGCAATCGATAAATTCTGGCTTTTCGCCAGCCGGGCACATGACGATGATATTCATCTTGGAAAATCTAACGAAGGGCGATTTTCCCCATGGTCGCGGATTACTCCTGCGGAAGGCGCTTATATGCTGGGTACGCCCAATATGATCATGGTCAATTCGGACGGTATCCCCGTGCCGTTTTCCAAAGACGCGCTGGGCTATGCCGAAAGTTTTTGCCGCATGGATTCCGTCCTTTGGAGCGTAACCGGATCGGGTGGATTCCGCATTGGCAATGAAGAGGCGTTCATTTGTGAATTGGCGGAGAAATACCCGAATATCAAGGGCGCTTTTATGGACGACTTTTTTGGCCTTTATCTCGGCAAACCGAACGCGGCGGAAGAAATGCTCGCGGTGCTGAAAAAGATCCGTTCGGGCTTGGACAAAGCCTGCCGTCCGATGGAATTATGGGTTACCTGGTATACCAGAGAGTTGACGTCGGTTGATCCCCGGCTGTTTGACTATATCGACGGCATAACCCTGTGGACGTGGAGTCATAAAGAATTAGAGCTGGTCCGGGAGCGATATGAAAGCATTGAAGCCCGTTTTCCCCGGCAGAAAAAGCTGCTCGGCATCTATATTCTGGATTATCCGTCCGGAGAACCTGTTCCGGACGATATGATGCGTCTGCAGTGTGAGTTTGGGCTGGAAATGATGAAGCAAAAGCGTATGGACGGGTTGGTATTTTTAACTAATTGTGTTATGGGCGTAGGCTTGTCCAGCGAATACTGGCTGCGCAATTGGATCGATGAAGTGAAGAATGTTGAAATACCCGATTAATATTTATAGAAGCACCTGATTAATATTTTAAAGGAGGATCATATATGTCAAATCAGTATAAAACCCAATGGAGCAAAGCCGAATTGCAGGCTAAATTCGCGCGGGGCCGCCAGGCCATCCGGAAAGCAGTGGACTTTCAGTTGGGCTTTCTAGGAGAAGACGGCAGTTATATCTGGGACGGCTATGTTTATGACGCGTTTCATAAGCAGGCTTATTCCTGGAATCTGGTAGGCAACAACGAAGAAGCGCATCGCCTTTTGAACTGGATTCGTGACACCCGCATTCGCGCCGACGGTTCGTTGATCCTGACCGAGGATCCCAACGATACCGTCAACAATGTCGACATTTAT
>CAYRWC010000346.1:0-3040 GCA_964427795.1 uncultured Oscillospiraceae bacterium
CGGTCCGCGAGCTCTTCCGGACAGGGGACCCGCTCGCTCGCAGTCGCGACGCAGAGGGCGTCCTTGTTCTCGAAGTAGGTGTACAGGGCTGGCTCGGTGAGCCCGGCTTCTGCGGCGATGGCCGGTTTTGATGTTGTGGAAGTCCGATCCGATGCGCGTGGTGGCGTGGACATCGAAGCGCTGCGCGGACTCCTCGGTCCCGACACCGCGGGCCTGATGCTGACCAATCCCAATACCCTGGGCCTCTTTGACATCCAGATCGCGGAAATTGCCGGCCTGGTCCATGCGGCGGGCGGTCTGCTCTACTATGACGGCGCCAATGCCAATGCCATTCTGGGGATAACCCGTCCCGGCGATATGGGCTTTGATCTGGTTCACCTGAATCTGCACAAAACATTCAGCACGCCTCATGGCGGCGGCGGCCCCGGTTCCGGGCCTGTTGGCGTCAAAGAAGACCTCGCGGACTTTCTGCCGGCTCCGCTGGTAGCCAAAAAAGAGGCGGGTTACTATCTCGATGATGACAGACCGTTGTCGATCGGCCGCGTTAAAGCATTTTACGGTAATTTTGCCGTTATTGTCCGGGCTTACGCCTATATCCGATCCAACGGCGCCGAAGGTTTGCGCAGGGTAGCCGAAGCAGCCGTGCTAAACGCCAATTACCTGCGTGCCCGGCTGTCGCAGGCGTATGACTTGCCGTTTCAACGGACTTGCATGCATGAAGTTGTTTTTTCCGCGCTCCGGCAAAAGGCTAAAGGCGTATCGATGCTGGACATTGCCAAACGGCTTTTGGATTACGGTTATCATCCGCCGACAATCTATTTCCCGCTGATCGTCAAGGAAGCGATGATGATCGAGCCGACAGAAACCGAGACCCGCGAAACGCTGGATCAGTTTGCCGACGATTTATTGAAAATTGCCGAAGAGGTTGAAACAGACCCGGATTTGGTCCGGCAGGCGCCGCATTTGACAGCCATAACCCGCCTGGACGAAGCAAAAGCCGCCAGACAGGCCCGTTTGCGTTATGAATGAGAGGTTTGCATGAATGCTTTTGATATAATCGGGCCGGTTATGGTCGGCCCGTCCAGTTCGCATACAGCCGGCGCGGTCAGAATCGGCCGGGTGGCCGGCGAGCTGCTCGGCGAGAAACCGCGGCGCGCGGCCATCCGTTTCCATGGCTCGTTCGCCCGGACTTACCGGGGTCACGGAACGGATAAGGCGATCGTGGCGGGTCTCTTGGGTTTTCTTCCCGATGACGGACGGATCCGGGATAGCCTGCGGCTGGCAAAAGACGCCGGCCTGGAATGCGTTTTTGAGCGTATTGACCTGGCCGATGCCCATCCGAATACCGCCATCATCGACCTGGAGGGTGTAAGCGGCCGCCATATGGTTGTCCGCGGCGCCTCGGTCGGCGGCGGGGCGATCGTCATTGAAGCGATCGACGACCTGAAGGTGTCCTTCGGCGGCGATTATCATACACTGGTTATCGCGCACCGCGATACGCCCGGCGTAGTGGCCGCCGTGGCCGATTTGCTGGCCGGCAGCCGCGTGAATATAGCCAGTATGAAAGTTTTCCGCTCCTGCCGCGGCGGCGAGGCCGTTATGATCATTGAAACCGACCAGGCGGTGGACCCGGCGCTGAACCGGCAGATCGCCCGGGTGACAGGCGTTCACAACTCGGTCATGATCAAACCTGTTTAAATGTAAAATACCGACGCGAGGTTAGCCATGTTGACATATCAATCAATTCAGGAATTGGTTCGGCAGGCGGAGCTTGCCGGACAGAGCATCGGCCGGATTGTATTATTGGATCAAGCCGAACAAATGGAGCAAGCGCCGGCTGCGCTGGAGACCGAGATGGGACGGCGGCTGACTGTCATGCGGCAGGCTGCGGCCGACGGGCTGGCCACCGGCGAACGTTCTGCCAGCGGATTGAGCGGCGGCGCTGCCGTGCGCCTAAGCAAGGCCGTCGAAGCAGGCAACGCCATATCCGGCCCGATGCTCAGCCGGATGCTGGCCCGCGCTCTGGCTGTCGCCGAGGTCAATGCCCGGATGGGACGTATTGTCGCCGCGCCGACCGCGGGATCCTGCGGAATTCTGCCGGCGGTTCTGCTGACCCTGGCCGATGATCATGATTGTTCGGAAGAACAGGCAATAATCAGCTTGTTTACCGCCGCCGGCTTCGGCATGGTGATAGCCAATCAAGCCAGCGTATCCGGCGCCGAAGGAGGCTGCCAGGCAGAATGCGGCAGCGCCGCGGCCATGGCTGCGGCCGCAGCCGTCGAGCTTTTGGGCGGAACTCCGGTTCAGGCGGCTCACGCCTGCGCCATCGCTTTGAAGAACAATCTCGGCTTAGTCTGCGATCCAGTTGCCGGTCTGGTGGAAGTCCCCTGCATCAAGCGCAACGCCGCCGGCGCCGCTCAGGCGCTGGTAGCCGCGGAACTGGCTTTGGCCGGCATCGAGAGTGCCATTCCTGCCGATGAGGTGATTATGGCTATGAAGCAAGTCGGCGCCGCTCTGCCGGTCAGCCTGAAAGAAACCGCTGCCGGCGGCCTGGCCGCGACGCCGACCGCCTTGCGGGCGGCAGCCGAAATGAGCGAACGGGAATAGTTGAACACAACCGGTTTTGTATCGCCTGTTACCGGGCGCCGGCCGGATGCGGATGTTGCATGAACAGCGGCAGTTCCAGTCCGGCGCCTTCCATCAGGGCGGCGTCGGTCAGAATGCGTTCGGTCGGACCGTCGGCAATGATGCGGCCGCGGTCCAAGACCAGCGTCCGGCTGCATGTCTCCCAAATCATATCCAAATCATGGCTGGTCATAATGCGGGTCCGGCCGATCTGCCGCAACAGATTGATGATGCGCCGGCGGGTTCCGGGATCCAGCGAGGCTGTCGGTTCATCCAGAATCAGGATATCAGGCTGCATCGACAAGACGCAGGCGATGGCGGCCGCCCGCTTTTCACCGCCGGACAGACGAAAAGCCGGCCGGTCCTGTAAATGCGCTATGCCGACTTGATTTAAAGCGCCGATAACGCTCGTTAC
>CAYRWC010000347.1:0-3026 GCA_964427795.1 uncultured Oscillospiraceae bacterium
TAATCAGATTCTTGTCAGGATCCTTGATAACATAATTAGCCGCCTGATTGATTCCAAATTTTTCAATACTTTGTTTGATAGCCATTTGTTTCTCCTTGATATCTTCGCCGGCTGTAGTTGTTTCCGAGACGCTCAGCCGTGTTAAATACATATTGTCGCTATAATGTATATTAACACCATTTCACTAAAAAAGAACGCCTCAGATTTAGTTTTTACGCGAATTTATCCGGACAAAATACAGATATTGTCTAAAAGAGAAATTAAAAAAGCTTAAAACTTTATACCAAAGTTCCTTTTAGTGGACCCTCTAATAAAAAAGACCGATATCGGAATAATATCGGTCTTTTTTAAGGTTCATATCCAGCAGCTGTGTCAATCAGCATTCTGAGTCCCGTATCTGCCCCGGGCACCGTTTATCCGTTGACAACATTGACCGGTGCGCCGTTCATAAACGCCTTCACGTTGTCCGTCGTGATATCCATGATTCTCTGGCGCGCTGCCCGGGCCGCCCAGGAAATATGGGGTGTGATAATCGTATTTTTTGCGGTCAGAAGCGGATTGTCCGATTGTATCGGCTCCGTTGATACGACATCCAGACCCGCTGCGTATACCTTTCCGCTGTTAAGCGCATCCGCCAGATCCTGCTCGACGACCAGCTGTCCCCGGCTGTTGTTGATGATGATGACGCCGTCCTTCATCTTCGCGATGTTGTCCCTGTTGATGATGCCTTCCGTATCCGGGAACAGCGGGCAGTGGAGGAAAATCACGTCTGACTGTGCAAACAGCGTATCCCTGTCTACATATTCCGCGACTTTTCTGCCGGCTTCGCTCTCAAACTTGTCACTGGCAAGCACTCTCATGCCCATCGCCTTCAGGATCCCGGCCGTCGACTGTCCGATTCTCCCGAGGCCGATAATGCCCGCCGTTTTTCCGTACAGCTCGATCATCGGATAGTCCCAGAAGCACCAGTCGACATTATGCTCCCAGCGTCCGTCCTTGACCGCAGCGTCATGCGCTGCGTAGTGAGAACAGATTTCCAGAAGAAGACCGACCGCATACTGACCAACAATCTGGGTGCCGTAGGCCGGCACGTTCACGACGGGGATTCCCTTTTCCTTCGCATACGCGCAGTCCACGACATTGTAGCCTGTGGCAAGGACCGCGACGAGCTTCAGGTTCGGGCAGCTGTCGATGGTTTCCCGGCTTATCGGCGTCTTGTTGATCACAACCACATCCGCGTCTCCGATTCGTTCGGCAATGACGGGATCCTCAATATAGGAAGTTCTGTCATATACAGTGACGTCTCCCAGCGTTTCCAGTCCTTCCCAGGACAGATCGCCCGGGTTTTCGGTATAACCGTCGAGCACGACAATTTTCATGAGTTTTCTCCAGAATATTTATTTACTGACTGATTCGCTTATGAAGCAATCATAACACCGATTTATCATGCTGCGCTGATCTAGGTTTTAGCGATAAAAAGACCGGATCTGAGATCCGGTCAGGCCCGCCGTGTGAAGCGGCGCGCTTTTTATTTGTCTGTTATTTTGCTGCTTCAGGTTTCTTATCTTCTGCCAGCGCGGCGGTGATGATTGCCATCGTGTAGACTTCGGATGCGTTGCAGCCTCTGGACAGGTCGTTGATCGACGCGTTAAGGCCGAGGAGAACCGGGCCGTAGGCTTCAAAATTACCGAGACGCTGGGCGATTTTGTATCCGATGTTGCCGGAATTGATATCCGGGAAAATGAAGGTATTCGCCTGACCGGCGACTTCTGAATCCGGAGCTTTAATTTTTGCAACCTGCGGGGCAACGGCCGCGTCAAACTGGATTTCGCCTTCGATCGGCAGGCCGGGTTCACGCAGCTTCGCTTTTTCAGCCGCATGACGCATCTTATCGACGTCTTCGCCCTTGCCTGAACCGAGTGTCGAATAGCTCAGGAACGCAACCTTCGGATCGATGCCGAAAATCTTCGCACAGTCGGCAGCCGATGTCGCGATTTCTGCGAGTTCGTCTTCGTTCGGCTTGATGTTGATCGCACAGTCTGCCATCGCGATGCGTTCCTTCTGGCCGGTTGCGGACGGGCGGGAGAGGATATAGACGGACGAGACGATATTGCTGCCGGGTTTCGTCTTGATCAGCTGCAGCGCAGGACGGACGGTATCCGCTGTGGAATAAGTCGCGCCGCCCAGCAGAGCGTCCGCAACGCCCATCTTGACAAGCATCGTACCGAAATAGTTGTTATGAGACAGCGTTTTGCGCGCTTCTTCAGGCGTCACGCCCTTGCTCTTGCGCAGTTCGCAGAACATTTCGACCATTTCATCCATACGGTCGAAATTTTTCGAGTTGATAATGATCGCGCCGTTAATATTGCGGCCTTCTTGTTCCGCGGCTTCTCTGATTTCTTTTTCATCCCCCAGAAGAATTGGAGTCAGGAAAGTCCCGGCCAGAAGACGGGAAGCCGCTTCGATAATTCGCGGATCCTTGCCTTCTGTGAATACGATCTTTTTCGGGTCCTTCTTCAGCTTGTCTACCATTTGTTCAAATTCAAACATGATTATCCCCACTTTACATTGAAAAATTTGTTAGGTAATTAACTTCTGTATTTGATCGTATATATTCCCCGTCTATTTAGCAACAAAATCTTTAGTATCACATAAAACAAATATTTCGTATATACTAATTTTTTATTATTCTGATCAAACGATGCGGCGGCACAGTCCGGAGAACCTGCGGCTCTGTTCCCGGATATACCGGGATATCCGGCAGACACTTTCTCGAAGCGATCGTGCGATTCGTTCATCTCATTGTGGTATTAAAAGAATATCAATACAAGGAGGACGCTTCGGTGAATAACTCGATATGGCTTATGCTGCTGCTCCAGGCAGTCCTGATCGGACTGAACGCCGTATTCGCGACTGCGGAAATCGCGATGATCAGCATTAACGATAATAAACTGGCACGGATGGCGGCCCACGGCGATAAAACCGCCGTAAAGCTAGAAGGGCTGATGAAACAGCCGGCCCGATTT